>JAREAI010000140.1:0-6823 GCA_029240435.1 Nitrososphaeraceae archaeon
GCATTCTTCGTTAAGTTTTACATACTTATTTTCTAAGTCTGGAATAATAGTTCTAAAGAACTGAAGCTGCCTTTTTAAAAAGTTAAGTTCTGAAGATTCTGCTATTATTTTATCAGTATCATAACCATATTGTGCTAACCGGCTAACAGACTTGACAAATAATGAAACATCTTCTAAAGGTATCTTATATCTGTCTAATTCTGTCTTAAGTTTCAAATACCATGCAAGGATAGAGGTTGTCCTGCTCTCGTTTTCTAAGGACGCATTGTAAAGTTCCTCGGCGGCTAGCTTTTCTTCTTTTAATTGTTTTATTTTTTCTTGCAAATCTTCAATATCTTTTTCTAGTTTGCTTTTCTCATTTGTTTTTTGTTTGATATAATCAGGAATCTGAGATAGTGACATATCTTTTGAGAATTTGAGTAATTCATCTAGATAATACGCAATTTTATCTGGTTGTAAATCTAAATTTTTGGAGTCATTATATATTTGTGAAATAAAGTATTCAAACTCTTGTTCGTTTACTCCTAACTTTATCATTATCGTCGCAAGTCTAAATCCTAATGCACATTGAGTAGCAGTTATCCCAATTTTTTTGAATGTGACTGCAAGCTCTCTGAGATCGTCAGCAAGAGGATAACTCAAACCTCGACGCCATTGATTAATTATGTTTGTTACTGCGCCTGCGCTCAGCCCGGTATCAACTGCGATCGAGTCTCTAGCGCTGCCTTGCAACCATTGTTGTATGACTGCTGATTTAATATTCTCTGGAAGTTTAGTTGGCAACTGAGGAATATTGCATGCATGATAGATAATTAAAGTTTCGTCAAATACGTCAAATACGTCGTCAAATAAGTCAAAATAATTCATTACATACGTGGATGAGCATCCTGCATAAGGTATCCCAATTTTCTGTAATTTTAGAAACAAACAACCGACAAGCCATTGGTTGACATTCTCTCTGAAGGAATAAAGGAAGCTCTACAAGGAAATTCTAGAACATCATATCTACTATATAGATAAAAAATATATATATATATATAGTATTTCTGGTGAGGAATGAAAACCTTGCAACCCAAGTTTTGCTAGTGGCAAAAAGGGACAAGATTGACACGGGTTCGGTGGTTCTCACACCGGTAGCAGTTCTAAAAAGAGACTCAACATATCAAGAAATAGGTTGACTTTAAACTTTCCTTTATAATGAGGCCACTGGCACTGTTGCTGGTTCTTCTGTAACTGGCTAAATAAGAAAAATTTCAATCTGCTACTGTATAGGATATTATCATAAGCTTATCTTCAATTTTTTTAATTTCATTCTTTAAATTAATCTCACATTCTTCTTCTTCTTTGAACTTTTCTTTTATTGTTATGTGTTGGCATGACAGTTCTTAATATCAACTTTGCATCATGCACATCCATTGGATTAAGACATGATCTTTTAGTTTCTAGAATGAAGTTTTATGCTACATGCATATAACATCAGCAGATAGTCAGGAGCCTGACAAACCCTAAACTATTGTTCGATCGTTGTATTACTACTGTTTTCAACTTCAAGAATAGATCTGTCTTAAAGTGTCGAAAAGAAATCACAATTATTATAAACGATACGATAACCCTAGGAAGCAAAGGATTGACACAAACCAAACGTGATGTCAGACATAATTAATACTAAATGTATTATCATGTTTGGAAAAGCAAAATGTAAACTATGTGGCGATAATGTAAGATTTATATTAAAACACCTAAAGGAAAAACATCCTGAAACATTAAATGATAAGGATGTTATCCAGTTAAAGATGTCAAGAATAATGGAAAAATACTTTGTCTAACATCGGATTTTGGTTGTCTTTGTATCTAGGATCTTTCATTTAAAAATACAATTAAGCTTCCTTACACATGGAATTTCAAATAACAATTCCTACACAAATACTTATTCAAATTAACGAGTCTAGTAGTAGTTTTGAATCAAATTCAAAATGAATAGTCTATTGATATATTTACTATTGTCTTTTGTAGTATTAATAATATATTATTTATATGTATATAATATGGACGACTAAAAGAATGGAAATACAAGACAAGACAAATGAGGCATTATTATCAAAACCGATATTATATGTTCCAAAAATGATGTTCTTAACAAAAGGCAAAGGCTTACATAAAGATTATCTTACAAGCTTTGAATTAGCTTTGCGTGATGCAGAAATAGCTGATCTAAATCTGGTCTCTGTATCAAGTATAAAACCACCACAATGCAAAATAGTTTCTAGACAAGAAGACAGAAAATATCTAATGCCTGGACAAATTGTTTTTACTATTTTAGCTCGTTCCTCTACTAATGAACCAAACAGGCTTATTGCTGCGTCTATTGGTCTTGCTAGGCCTGCTGATGATGATTATACTCAACATGGTTATCTATCAGAGCATCATTCAAGTGGTGAAACGGCACAAAAGGCTGGGGATTATGCTGAAGATATGGCTATGGAAATGCTTGCGACAACACTGGGTTTACCAAATGATCCTACTCTTACTTGGGATCAAAGAGAAGAACAATGGAAGCTTTCAGGAAAAATTTACAAAACTCAGAATATTACACAATCAGCAGAAGGAAATAAAGACGGTCTATGGACAACCGTGATAAGCGCCGCTATTCTGATATTATAGAATTTAAATAGAAGTTTCAATATCACGATAAATAGTAAGAGTCAGAAACAACAACAATATCATGAACTTATTCTATTTTGCTGTTGAAAATGATATCTCCTTCCCATTATAACTGGCTATAAATTCACCTACTATTGGATAGAAAAGTCTACTACAAAAGCTATAGCTTTTGTAGAGTAAATAGATAATATGCTAGAAAGACAAATTGTTAAAGCATTAGGTAAGAGTATAGACGATACAGAAAATCCACTATTGACGAAATATGTTATCAAGGGTTTGATTTCTATAACCTGGATAATTATATCTGTCAACGTTACCATATACAGGACTATCGTACTACCAGAGACTTATGAAAATAGTCATTACATAATTACAACTAAACTTTGGAGCTGCATCTAGAATGATGAATATTGAAAGTTTTGCACCAACTGCAGCTACTATGGGAGGTGGCTTCTTTGTAGGTCTTCTCATCGGTTATGCCATAAAGAAAGTAATTAAATTACTAGCTATAATAATTGGATTATTCTTGGGCATATTAGCATACCTACAATATCATCAGATAGCTAACATAAACTGGAATAAACATCAACAAGTCTCAGAAGGGGCGTTAACAACACTTGCAAATCTAACTATGCAGATTCCATTTATTAGCGGTGGTACTGTAAGTGATAAACCATGCAGCAGCAACAGCCTCATCATTAGCAATGACTAGCTTTGGTATTCCTCTTACAGGTAGTATGTCAGCAGGATTTACTATTGGATTTATCAAAGGATGAGATAAGAGATTAGATAGTCAATTGGACAGTTTTAGTGTATGCACTTAATATTGTCTATGTAGTTAGTCGTTAACATATTCATATGGTATATTCCATAGTTAACTTACACTGGAATACAAAATGGTTGTCAGAAAGTATATTATGATTCTTATTAATTTACTTAAAATGTAAATATACAATGTTCTCAGAAAGAAGAAAGAAAGATAATTTAGAGGCATTATAGAAGCCAAGCTGTCGTTTTACCATGAATATATATTACTAGCGATTGGGCCTGTCGCCGCCACCTTTCTTCTTGGACTTTGTCTTCTCTCCTTTCTTGGCCTCTGCATCATCAATTAGGTCGAGTACCTCTACTATCACTGTTGAAACTAACATCGTTGCAGCAATGATAGCTAATGCCATTACTAAGGTGTCATTATGTTTTATTACAAGCTTCATAGTACTATTCTCTCTCCTGCTTTTCAATTATGGCATCAATCTTTTTATCCAAATTAAGTATTTGACTGAGAAGTTTGTCCTGATTTTTTAGGAATTGCTCTATTGATTTCAAGATTTTATCATGATTTTCCTCCAGTCCATTGAGGTGTATGAGAGTCTCATCTTGTTTGACAGAGGTTTTCTTCTGCATATGAAATATCCACCAACTTATTACTGCACCAACTATCGCTCCTATAGCAACACCTAGATATGTACCTGATGCAGTTGTCATATCTATACAATCCTTATGTAATTCAGGCATGCATCCCCACCAAAGTGCAAGAATTTGAAGTAACATAAAATATATGATACTGGCTCATGGTATTATAATTTTTTCTTTAAATAGGTCAGAAGTCTTGGTTTGTTCTTAATTCTTCCATTTCCTTTTCTCCTGTTCCTTATCTAATTCTGTATCTTCATAATCAGGTTTCTTTGACTCTTCACTAACGGATCGTATTCAAGTTCAGTATACTTTATTATCTTCTTTGCCAATATGATAAGCCAAACTCAGATTCTCTTCTAATATAGAGATTGAACCTTGTCAGTAAATCAATTCCACAAACACCTGCATAGTTCTCTTTAATTACCATCTAATATGACCATCACCATTAAATGATATTATATTAGAACATTATTGATGGTTAATAGATATCCCATAATATATTACTAGTATTTGCATTTGCTCTGATTTCAATCCATTCCGTGTCTCTATTTTGCCTCATACTGGCATAGGGATATTTATCAAAATCATAACGCAATGATTTATCCTTAAAAGTAGCAATCGGAATGGTGTTATAATATAGATTTAGCTGTTGTTGTTCGTTCTGTATATTATTATTCTTATCAGGTATAGAAGAGGCTTTGATTGTATTGTCTACTATGAGAATAACCTTTTCTGTTTCAACGGCTCTGGGTATATCATTTGCATTATCAACTTTTTCAAAATCTATATCTTGATCATATACATATCTTGGAATCCAGTATAATCCTCTAGTCCAATGGCGGCCAATCATCGTTGTGGTCATGACGTTATCATTGTTGTTATTATTGCTATTACCGTCATTGATCTTGTCCTCATTTACTAGATATTGAACAATAGAGGAATATAATGCAAAATAGTTGGAAGTAACATTTGTTGTTATTAACATGGTGGTATTTGCAATCCAAAAGCTCCTATTGCTATAATGACAACAAATGGTAAGATTTGTTGAATCTTTTTATAACTAATTCTACTTAATAGATATACTATCATCCTGGCAGCTGCAATGCAAAATGCAGGTAATAATGGAATCAAGTGAAAGAATGAAACAAAATCTATAATGAAGAGAAAGATAAGAAATGGAATGACCCATAACAAAAGCATGAAATCTCTTTTTATCTCTGCAAAGATAATCCCAGAAATGCCAAGTATCAATAGAACTGGCTCAATTTGAAACACATATTTTAACGAATTTAAGAGTGTAGTACCTACTGGAGAATCACTAGTAGTTTCTCTCTCTGTATACTATACTACATCATTTAGCCAGAGATTAAAATCGCCAAGCAATATAGCATAGACAGGCCAGATTAATGGTATTGAAATCACGGGAATAAGCCATAAACCCACAACTTTCCAATTCTTATCACTAGATGCATAAACAAGATATCCAACTAATGGAATCATTGTGAATATCGGAATCTTTGTAAGAATAGCCAATCCTAAAAAAATGCCTGAAAGTAAAATTAGGAGATTGTTTTTGTTGTTCTTTATATCGTGATTTATTTTTTGATCTTTTGTATATAGTGCAAATAATATTGATGAGAGAAGAAGAGGTAGAAGAAGGGATTCTAATAATATCTTTCTTAATAGCCAGGTTATTGGCATTACCGCAAAGAGAATAGATGCAATTAATGCAATAGTCCTATTATTATAGCGACGCTCTGCTATTTTATATACAAGAAAAGTATCAAATACGGCAAGTACTCCCATTATCACTCTTGGAACAAGATGAAGCATTTTAATAGAATTTATCATATCGCCATCAGTAGTAGTGGAAGCAGAAGAAAGATTCAACGACTCTGGATAACCATCTATCACCAAATTCTTTTATAACAATAATTATTTTGAGATAACCTATTCATGCATTAAGAGATATGAAATTATTGGCCATCGTATCCATCTTTCCATATGCGAAAAAAATATAATGACAGACAAATCTACGGCTTCTTAAAGATTCTTGTTTGGAGGATCCTTATCTCTTTTAAGATTACCTAATCCGAATCCAATGATGAAATATCTTGGACAAACCGTCGTTATCAACAAGATTATATTGAAGACATTAAAAAGAGTCAGTTATGCAACAATGGAGTATTTTTTCCATTAGTATCTTTAAGATATGCTTTTATCTAGGTGAGGGAATAATCTTTAAGTTGATAAAAAAGATAGGGAATAGATAATATTGAAATCTTCTTCACAAGACGACATCATTATTCCGAGCTGGCTACGTGCAGCACAAGTTACAGTTGGAATAGTCTGCGTATTATTGTCAACTACAATTTTCTTGTCACCTGGACTTGGCAGTTATACTCTTCTTTTCTTAATTGAAATTACTCTAATAATAATAGGATCAGAAAGGGTAGCTAGTGGCATATCGTCACGTGGTACAAAAAGATCATCTAGAGCAATCAGCATTGGATTAGGATTAGGAATAATAGGATTTGCAGTTTTAGGTTTCCTGACTCCAAAGCTGACCACTCAATGGCTGATTATTCTTCTAGGATTAGGCTTATTAGCTAATGGAATTCTAAGGATTATCGATGGATTAAGAAACATTGAATATGAAAGGTTTACTAGGCTGTTTCGCCTGGGTGCAGGTGCAGTGAGTATTGCTATATCAATACTAGTACTAGTTTATCCAAGATTTGGTTTT
>JAREAI010000141.1:0-6810 GCA_029240435.1 Nitrososphaeraceae archaeon
TGATAGTGCTGATTCATTTTTGGATTGGTGGTCAAAGTTTAAGGATACTATTAGATGGTATGTAGAGGAGACACATACAATAGTAGCAAGGAGAAGGTAACTAATTTTTTATCTCTTTATTTATCTCTTAAACCTCTGCATTCTAGTTTATTTTTTAAACAAAGGAAATAGCTCATGCGTTAGATGGGAGGATGTAAAACAGAATTGACTCTATTTGCACCTCAAACTGATTATCGATTCATCGCATAGGCTAAGAAGTACTTCAAACTCCTCAAAAAATAAAAGATAATAGAATTAAGTTCTCTTAATATGTGATCTTATATTCTCTCTTAATTCAGGAGTCATCAAGTCTTCTGGTTTATATCCATGATCCCTCATTGCATGTTCTTCAGCATTTTTCATAATTTCTTCTTCTGTTTCACCTTTGCAAACGTAGTCACAGTCCATTCCTACTTCTCTACATGAGACAGTTAACATATTTCTTTACTGGAACATCAAGTATTAAATGTATATGGTCAATATTCTATAATTTCTTGTTTCAAATATGAAAGATTTTAAGATATGGTATGATTTAATGTATTGTTAAACATCTTATAAAAAATTTGATGAAAGTATATAAATTCTTTGGGTTCGGTGGGATGTAGGACAGATTTGACTCTAATTTGCAACTAAGATTATTATAATATGGAATTGAATATTGCATTTTTCATTTATATATCTCAGAGGATATAATACTAAAGATCTATAGAAGAATGGGATCCAGCCAATAATGATTTTGTATTGAGATGTAATAGTTGCTGGAGAACAAATAACAAGCATGTCAAAATTATCCGTACCTCACGTGAAAAATATTATTGTGAACAGCGTTTGAATATCTATGATCTATGCCATACATCATGACCAAGTCTATGAAGGCCCTCGCCCGTTGCACTTCCTAGAACAACATCTGATCCGATAATTCCAATCTTTTTCATCATAATTTCATGCAATGTTGTTACAAATGCCCTGCAAAGAGATCTTCAAGACAATAATAAAAATAAAAAAAGGAAAGAAGAATTTTGTTTTTTAACAACGTCAAGAAGTTGATTTGCGTTGGTGTTCAAATACTGTCGATGGCTCAAAGAATGGACAGTTAACTACATGTTTACCATCCATAGCGGGTGTTATCGTTATCAAGCCAGCTTGTTGCATCGCAGCTATATCATCCAGAGTCTCTAGAACTCGTGCCTGTGAAGGATCTTTCCAGTCTATGAAGGAGATTGTCCACATAGGACTGTAATTCGTATCAGTTGGTCCAGCGGATCCAATCCCAGCTTGGAATCCCATTGGACCTGAGCCATTAATTCCATTCATAAACTGGAATAGGTCAGGAGCTACAGCTGTTTTTACGATCTGCTCATCAGCTGGAACATTAGGTACTCCCATCATCATTGCTGGCATTTCTGGTGTTGCATCTATTACTATATAATATACAGTCTTGCCATCTGGTCCCCATCCTCTATGGGCTACCATAGTTACAATCATCTTCTGAGTATCGATGTTTGTTACTTGTCCTCCACCCATGTAAGGAGTATCGTCATTGACATTCTTGTCTTGCTTTATCTGCATTGAACCTCCTTCCCATTTGATAGCTGGATGATTTACTATAATATCTGTCTTGTTTATAGATAACTCCCCATTCTGTTGAGCAGTCATTATTTCTTGAACTGATTTCAATTCTCTAGCCGTCACTCCTTGATTCCACATAACCAAGCTTAACTGCTCTAGTGGACTATATCCTTCATTTCCTGGTTTTGCATTTACAATCGGAAGTTGAAAGCCAAATGTACCATTACCTGCAATTCCATTCGTAAAGGCATATATTTGATTACGGGATGCTTCTGGAGTCTGTGCTAAAATTGGTGCGAAGTTTGCTTTAAAGCCAGTCTTATTTGTTATTATATCCGCAGTCTTTTCGTTAGATGCATCTGTTGCTATAAAGAATATTTCATTTCCATTCTCGTATCCTTTCATTAATGGAATATCAATTGGAACGTTTGCTCTAGATAATTTCAATACTGAGCCTGGTCCAGGCTGTTGTTGTTCTTGTTGTGCTAGAATCCGTTGTTGTTGCTGCGACACCATTGGAGCCAAAGCAATGATGGCAACCAAAACTACTATTGCTATAGGCGACAACATTATTGGGTACTTTTTGTTGTTATCTATTTTCATCAACAGATAGATCTTATCTTTGTATAAAGGCTATTCCTAGAATACATTAAAAAAAAGTATAATAGTTCAAGTGATAATTTAATAATCAAGATATTGATGAACGAGTTTTCAAGATATTATATCTAGCCACAGAGCTAACAGTACAAGTAAAGACAGATGTATATGGTTGCTCTAACATATACATTGTAGATCTAGGATATTTTTATTTTAGACTAAGGTTATTTTTCTAATCAATCTTTATCCCTTTAGCTATTTCCTGTACGGTTTAATACAAATACTATAAGTCAACCTTATATTGTTATAGATATGCTCTCTATAGTAGACAGAGGATATTACTATCACCATCTATAGAGCAAAACTCTAGTTAGTGCCTTGTATCTATTAATGAAGCTAAGACAATATAAAAAAATACATATTTGAAGAAGTGAATTCAAAATTCTCAGTGATGAAGAAGGCGATAATACGTTAACAATATAATGAACACATCAGATGTATTTCATTGCACACAATAAATTTTTATCTCTTTTTATCTCAATAGCTATAATAACAAATGCTTTACTGACTCTGTAAGCGGTATATATGCATTTTTAATTTTTTGTCAGTTAAGTCTCTCACTTCCTTCTGATGCCAATTTTTTGAAATTGTTATATTATGTTTGAAAAAGAAAAAAGACTATCAACTAGTTTATTATTATACTTAACTTCTTTTTCTGTTGTTGGAAAGTAAAAGGAAAATTATCTACCTGACTATCTAGCCAGGGTATATCTCGGTTTTAGGATGAAACGCTACCCATTCAAACCAGAATCCTTCATCAAATGCTATACGTGTGAGTTGTTTTTCTTTCATCTGTCCGCTGATTGCTTTTCCTTCAAAATTCCATTCGCTTCCAGTTTGTTTATCAATAAATTTGTTGTTTTCTGCATTATAATCAAATTGCAATACTATCTTCTCTGCTCCATCTTCTACGACAGGATCATATGCCCTAACCATAAATGGATGTAATGAGAATAGTGTAATAGATTTACCATTTACTTGATCATTAATGACCTTCTTGTTCTCTATTTCTTGTAGTTTGTATGCTTTGTATTGTCCTTTATTTTCAAATCCTACTACAATCTCTTTTAAATTAAGTCTACCATCTTTATTGGAGACTGGAAAAAGTACATCAGAGTTAGTATAATAATCTCCATATGGGTCTGCTCCATAAGGTCTGTTAGATCCAGTATCACTTGAAAGTACTTTGCTATCAGGATACAATTGTTTCCATTCCTTCCAGTAAGCTAAATCAAATGGTACTCTTTCCAATTTAGTACCTGCATACTTACCTACTATTCCTTCTGCTAGAGCTTGGCTCCAAAGAGATTTACTTGTTCTATCATACATTACCAGATTACTATTATACAATTTACCTGAGGTTCCAAATTCAACTACTTGCCCATCAATTATACGATTAAACACTTGATTGGTAAAACATAAAGGACAGTAAGTTACTGCAACAGGAACCCCATCAACTTCATCATTTACAATTTCATGCCAGACTAAGATTTGAAGAGGATATGCTCTAATATCACCATTAATGTTTAAACCAAGTACAAGTTCAGAGTCTTCCAAAAATTTAGAAGCTTCTTGTACTGATATAAATTTAGGATTATCAATTGATGGAATACCATCAGGAGGAGGTCCTCCGCTAACAATTTGATCTAGAGGAACAATACTCTTTTCTTTTTCTTCAGCAGTGACGGCTGCTGCTGCTGAATTTGTATTATCCACAGCAGCAATAGTAATAGAAGTAGGATTACTGTTAATTATAGGAACGATAATAATTACCGATAAGATAGTACCAAATATTGATAGCATGGCCATTACAGCTATTGCTTTTTTATCGACGTTTTTCTTGAGACGGTTGTTATGACTCAAATTCTAGCTTCCTCCTTCTCCTTATTGTCATGTCCTTTAACGGTCTCCTGACTATTTAGTTGATTGAAGTTGTTTTTTGTATTGTTTCTACGATCTAATTCTCTTTTAAGATTTAGTGCAGATATGCCTGCAAAGCCAAATACTATTGCCAATCCTATATACGAAAGTAGTTTAGAGTATTCTATTAGAATTACAGATAGAGTACTTCCGAAAATCCAAGGCAACATCGATAATACTAAAAGCCAACTCCCACAACATCCTAGAGGTACTAGAGAGAAGAAAGAAAAGAAGGAACTAAGAGCTGTACTTCCTGAACCTGTACCAAGAATTCCTTTTTTCTTTTTATCTAAACTGCAACCCAAGCCTTTAGTGTAAGTAGAGATAAAAACCTGCATTCCTATTCCAATTGCTAATCCAAAAATTACAATAGAGTTTATTTTAAAAGCAGCATTAATAGCAGCAATAGCAGGAAGACTAGGTGTTGTAATAACAACTACTGCGAGATAAACTATTGTAGTAATAATACCTATGATTATACCCTTTACTAACGCATTTTTGGCATTATAACTGACTATTTGGGTAGAGCTAATTTTCATGTAGTAACTAATCAAAATTCTGCTATTTATGGTAATGCTCCAACAGTTAAAAAATAGCTTGAACAAAGAAATGAGAATATCTATCAATGTTAGAAAGAAAAATTTGATTAGTTAATATTCACAATACATAACTTAACTTAGGGCATTACTTGTTACCAAAAGCTTTCCCAAAGTTGTAAGTTTTGTAGAGATCTTGCCTCTGTCACCTCTTTCAACTTCCAGTAATCCTAAATCAGCTAGACCTTTGGAATCTTTGCTTCCCTGCACATGGTAACTTAATAGTGGTTTTCCATATCCAGATGCTTGCTCTAATTGATCCAAACTGTCAACCACTCCTCCAGCACTGTCAATAGCTTTTAAAATTTTTATCTTTGCTTCTGATATTATCTCATTATAACTTAATTTGAGAATGGGCATTATCAATGGTACAGTATGTGTTGAATCCATTCCAAATGCTTTAATGCCATTTATAAATGCGGAAGATAGAGCAGCGCAACCAATTAATTTGTCTCCCGAGCTTATATTCATCAGAACCTGCTGGAATTCTTTACCATTGAGATTTAAAATTTCATTTACTCTTTCCATAGTATCTCTTATAACATTTTCTTTTGTTACAAGAGTTATTGTAACTGGCAGTCCCAGAACGGTTCGAATTTTCCTTGAGAATTCCTCAGCTTTACTCTTATCTGAGGCAAAACAAATTAAAACCAACTTGTGGACAGGAAAACTCCTTATGCCTAATGCTATTCCATCCTGACCTTCAGAACCGAAAGTGGCAATTTGAAGTGTTGTCAACTGATGCTGTGCCATAATATTATTCTGTTATGGGATATGGCATTGATGCTAATAAGACAGATCTTTAACAGTTAGAAATTGACTTTAACGGTTAAAGAAAAAGGAGCAGCAGTTCACTTCCCATTAGTGATTTAGGTCAACTGATGTAGGCGTTCTTTTCATCTTTTGATAGGCCTAATCAGCCTATCAAGTCCTCTATGCTAAAAGTAATGCCATAAGAAGGACAGATAAAATTTGTTCTCACATAAAACTCCTTTTTTATATGGGTTGATAATTTTTTTCATTCATTTCAGCTATTTCATGCAATATTTTGTCAAGTTTTCTTCTTCTCCTAAGTAGCGCGATTCCTTTCATCATTAATGGACTAGAGGCCATACCTAAAACCATTCCTATTATCATATCTAACGATATCTTAAATCACCCACTTCAACAATGACCGATTCGTTTCAGTGGTATATATTATTATAATATGATCACGATAGGACACTTCCTTGCAAATCTGTTGTATTTTAACGGCAGTTGCTTTTAGTATTTCTATAGGTAGCACGATGACACCATAGGAAATCCACAAAATCTCCTGATTGCTATTCAAAGTGGCATCTCATTACCATTTATAACTTTTATCACTCTTAAGCAGTAGTCTTTACTTCCATAATCCATTCGCATTTAATGCCATATTTCTGCTCATGATATTTTTCAACAGCTTCTTTATTTGGAGCATCAAGCAAAGAAAATATTTTGTTAGCTTCAGTATTATAGAGGATATTTATGTGTTTAACACCAAATTCATCTAGGGGCAACTTCTGTGTTTTTGTAGAGCTTTCTCATCAAAATCATTCATAGAATGAGCATCAAGAAACCTTGGCATATACACAGTAGTTTAGAAGCAGTCATTTAAAAATTATTAAACTTTTTTCTGCATGGTAAATAACAGAACTTTTGAACTCGACCGAATCACCACCAGCACCAGTACATACCACTAACAGTAGCAGCAACGACAACAATAACAAATGACTGCTTGCTCATCTATCTCCCCTGCGAGTTTTTACTGCATGACAATTTGGACATAATGCATGGCAATTTGATTCCTTGTTGTTTGACCTATAGCCGCTTTGGTCGTATTAACATCCATTTATCCATCACTCATCATAGTAATAATCTCACCTATACTTACATTCCCATATATTCTCGCATCTCAATATTTTTTGCTCTTCTCTGTGAAGTATTTTCTCTTTCCAGTTTAACTTTCATTGATTAATTTAAGTATTCATAAATACTTAATAATATTGAT
>JAREAI010000142.1:0-10441 GCA_029240435.1 Nitrososphaeraceae archaeon
TCTTATAATGTTAATCCTCAGACCAGTGGCACTTGCAATTTCTTCATCGGTCGCATCTTCTGTATTTAAAAGTGCACGAGCAACCTTAAGGTACTCTTCTCCCCCAATTAGACCTGCAATTTTAACAAAAGAATCTTCGTACTCGACTGAGCGCATCTATCAGTATATGTCTATTTTTAGATATATAGTTACCGGCTTATATCTTATATTTTCTTCAATATCCACATTTTGTGTTTAATAGGTTTAAATCTATCATATTATTATGTAACTCTTTACAATACTTAATTTTTATAATATATATTCAAATATATAAGATCTTGAATTTCCTTCTATTTGATTGGATCCTAGTTTCATTATTCAAGTAATATACTGCTATTGACCCATTTGAATTAGTAACCCCTTCTTATGGTATTTATCTTGCAGAATTTATGGCATAATATAGTAGTTACCGGACTTCAATTTGAACTAAAAGGGGTTATCTGACTAATAAATGACGATAATATGACGAGTATATGACGAATATCAGAAAGGGTCAGCCGTCAATGCTAATGGGAAATGAGGTAAAAACTGGTTTCCTATCTTATATTCACTCAGCATGACATATAGATAAATTATTGAAGACTGTTCCTTCAAGAAAATTCTGTGAATTCTACTACAACAAAAGTGGAGTATAATTGGGATATTCACATAGTCTATTATACTTAAGTATTTTGATAACTGATAGGATATATATTTGAGCATGTTTCATATAGGCATAATTGCAGGTCATTAAAGGCGATAGTATCAACCATCAACCCCAGAGCTAAGTTTAATGGCATAATCATAACAGATGACGGTGAAGAAAGGAATACCTACATTCCACAACATTCACAAAACATTTTTTGAGTGATAAAAAAGTACTCGCATCTTCTGCAGTATTTCCCGCCAGCCATATAATGTGACCGGCTTACTTTCATTTTAGAGTATAATCTCAGACATATATTACGACAAACCATGGGGAAGGGCTAGCTCAAATGTTGCATACGATATAAGTAATGAATATCGGCATGGAGAGGGAGGGAGTTTCTAATAACAATAAAATTATCTACTCAAAGACAGAATTTTCTATGGGATGGCAATTTTTTATTCAAATGAAACGATGCTGGAGGATCACAAAAAGTCATGACAAGCTTAAAAGATCACAAGATTGTTTCAAAGGAAGAATGGGTCGAGGCTCGCAAGGAGCTGCTCAAGAAGGAAAAGGAGTTCACAACTTTGCGCGATCAACTTAGCCAGCAACGACGTGATCTGCCGTGGGTAGCCGTTAATAAGGAGTATGTCTTTGAGGGACAGAATGGGAAACAAACGCTGTCAGAACTTTTTGACGGAAGAAGCCAACTATTAGTCTATCACTTTATGTTTGATCCAAGCTGGAAGGCAGGATGTTCAAATTGTTCCTTTTGGGCAGACAATTTCAATGGAATAATTGTGCATTTGAACCAAAGAGATGTGACTATGATCGCTGTTTCTCGGGCGCCATACAGCAAGCTGGCTGCGTACCAAAAGCGGATGGGCTGGGATTTCAAGTGGGTCTCTTCTTACGATACAGATTTCAATTTCGACTACCACGTGTCTTTCACACAGGAAGAGTTAGCTAAGAAGGAAGCTTTCTACAACTATTCTGCACAAGACACACCCGGTCCAGAGCGGGAAGGAGTCAGCGTATTTTTCAAAGACCCTGTAGGTCGCGTGTTTCACACCTATTCAGCTTATGCACGTGGCATCGATATGTTAAATGTGGCATACCACTATCTTGACCTAGTTCCCAAGGGCCGAGATGAGGTTGGTCATGCCTTCCCTCAATTCTGGGTACACCGCCATGATGAATACGGAGATCCCCGTCATATTAACACTGAGTATTATGATGTGACAAAAAACCTTTAATGATTTTGGAATGAACAACAAAAAAACATGGTGCCTTATTATCAACCCTCAGACAATGAATATAATGAGCTGGAAACTGTAAAGAGATCAATCTCCCGCCGTCATCAATCCCTCTTCGTTTGTATCTTATACTTCCTCGCAAAAGGCATAAAGAGTACCAAGTTTGACAGTGACAAAGTGTTTGAGAAACCTAAGGCGGAAGGCTTCGGAGACAAATATCGGGCCAGGGCTGAGCTAATCCAGTTTCTGCAAGACGAGCCACAGCCACGAATCCAATATGATGGATCTAACAATACAGTAAATCTCACAGACCAGGGGTTACAATGGGCTCAGCAGGTGAAAGACAAACCACCGTACTTGGAATATCGATACCTCCAAAATTAGACGCAAATACCGCCTAGTATAGTATAGATATAAGTTATGAAATATTGAGTTAGAAATCTTTAGTATTCTTTAAGCGTATTAACATGAGCCGCAGGAGTTCCCCCGAAGCAACACTGATATTTGATGCCGTGTTGTTTCCTCCTCCTGCGGCTTTCTGAAAACGTGTATCAACGCTGATTATTAACCGTTATCATGCAACTAAAGGACGATAGAGCCGTCAGTTAACTGTATATCGTAACAGTTATTCAAAACCTTTGTATCTATAGTCAGAAAAATTTTAATAATGCCTGTTACAATATACCACATTCAGCACTTTTCTTTATCATCTTTTATCTTTAATATTCTACCTATTGTAACTTCAATTCATTTATTAACTCTCTAAATGACTTTTCCAATCCTTTAGTGATATTAATAATTTCTCCTAGATTTTGAGTACTCTTTCGTAAATTGATTGTCTTTCTAGAAACCATTATTATCTTTTTGGACTCGTACAGGATACCTGTTTGCTCTAATGCAAGTATAGTATTTTTTGTATTTTCAGCCGCAGTTTTCATAGCTTCTGCCGTTAGATCTATTTTTTCCAGAGTCTTGATAACTACTGGATCATTGAACAAGTTTCTTATATCAATAATAATATTATTAATTCGTTTTATTTCCCTAATTGATTGCATTATCATCTTTATATATACAATAATAATTTATTATGTTTATTATATCTTTAATAAATATTAACAGATATTAGTTCACAATCAATGATAATCTGCTATAAACAGTTTATTTATTTTAATAACAGATAATAAAATAAATAAAGATGACGATAGTGTTTTCAACCCATAGACGAATATATGATTAAGATGTATTTAGATTTAATACTATAGACTAATTATTAGTATAATTAATTATCAAAATGGGCAATGAATATCGCCATACGGATGAAAAAATTATAATGCACTTAATGCGCTTATTATTTAGTTGGTGATTAGAAATAGATAGATCTACTCGTGCTATTAAAGAATGGTTACCTTTAAGTGCGGCAGCAGCCGCGATCTCATTCGTAATCGCCTTTGTAATGCGTGTTCCACCAGAGCAAACTATTGTTGCCTCGGTAATGGGAGGTATTTTGGTTTTTAGTGGGTTGTTATTCAGATCTTTTGGTAAAGATGATGATAAATATCGAAAATCTAAATAATTAACTCAAAGAAATGATAGTTCTGTTTTTCATATTCTTTATTTAGTTTACGAGATTGCACGATTATGTTAAACTTAATATTAGAGCGGTGTTGGTTTCCATTTCCAAATATTTTAAAAGTTTGTTTGAGCTTGGACATAATTCAGGATATATACATGTAGACGCATAGGACATATAAAGGCAATAAATTTTTTCAAGACTACGTAATTTTATACCAAATGCATATAGGCAGAAAAAAGAATGATAAATAACCATAGATATTTAGATGCTATGGGTTATAGGAGTTAATCAATATAGAAAATGGTGATATGGATATTTTCAGACATCAACAATTAAAACACATATGAAAATATTCTACTACAAGTATAAGAGAAACGATCTTGGAATAGATAAAACCCCCTCTATGTTATTGTATAGTAATTACATGCATAAGTAGGGATAATGATAAGATCTAAATTCTAATAGTGGATTTTTCAAATCTTCTGACTTTCTTGATAGAGTATTTTGTTGCTAATGTTGCAATAAATATGACTACAGAAACAAGAACAATAGTTCCGCCAGGAGCCAAGTTCAGTATATAAGAGAGAATTATACCTGTTACTACAGATAATACCGATATTGAAACAGAAAATAAGGCTGTTTTTCTAAAACCTTTTCCAAACATCATCGCAGTGATCGTAGGAATTACAATTAATGAAGAGATTAGTAAAATTCCTACCAACCGCATTGATGCAATCACAGTTATGCCTGCAAGCACTATGAAAAGATAGTTCAGCTTTGTAACTTGCAATCCACTGACTTTTGCTTGTTCCTCATCGAAAGTAATGTACAATAATTTTCTGTAAAGGATCAATACTATTGACAAGATTGTTACTGCTATGACTAAAATCATTAAGGTATCTTCGACGCTTACTAACAGAATACTTCCAAATAGAAAGCTGAACAAATCTATTGAGAAGCCATCTGATAAGCTTACTAAAACAACACCAAGAGCAAGACCAGACGATAGCAATACGGCAATGGCCGAATCCGGAGGAATATTTGTTGATTGTCTTAGTTTAGTAATAGCTAATGCTGCAAGGATCGAAACAATGAAGGCAGTCCATATAGGATAGACATTTGTATACATACCTATAGCAATCCCTCCAAATGCCATATGTGAGAGTGCATCTCCAAAAAGAGAATGGCGTCTTAACACCAAAAATAATCCAATTATTGAGCAAATTATCGCAACGGCAACTCCAGCTATCAAGGCGCGTTGCATAAAACTAAATTCAAGAATTTCAAGAATTATGGTCATAGTATATAGTTATGATAGATTTCATATAAGCCTACGATTAAGTTGTGTACTATTCCCAGCAGCATAGTTAGAACCAATTACTTCTGGCTGATCATTTTCTTCTTTTATATTGAATAGAATAGAGTTGCCTAAATTAGGAACCGCTAATATATATCGATAATATATTGCATCAATACTTACTATGTACATCTAAGACCCACCTTTAGATTTTCAATATTCTGTCGCATCTTGTCAATATATCCTCTGCCTGCTTTTTGTTCCTCTTCGTCAATACCCTCTATTGGACTTAGAATCAGTACTTTACCATTAGGAATTTCTGTTGCGATAACATTAACTAGACGAGGATCGATCAAATCCTCTGCATAAATGGTATCTATATTCAATTCACGAGATAATTTTATAATTTCTTGTAACCTCTGTGGTAGAATATCTCCTTCTGGTGAAACTCCTTCATACACACTATGTTGGTTTAGTCCATATCTATTTGAAAAGTAAGTGAATGCATTATGAAATGCAATAAAATCAGTTTTATCACAGTTGCTGAGTTCTGATCTTATGAATGCATCCAATGAATCAAGTTCTGCAATAAACTTTTTAGCATTTCCATTATAATAGTTTGTATTAGCTGGATCAATTTTTATCAATCCATCACGAATTTTTTCAATTTGATATTTTGCTAGAATCGGATCCAACCATATATGAGGGTCAGCATTTTCATTGAGATCAGTATGCCCGCTAGCAGAGGTTTGCTGATCCCTTCCTTCACTATTTCCTTCAAGCAATTCTAATCCTTCACTCGTATCTACTTTAAATTTCGCATCAATTTCTTCAATCCACTTTTCAAATCCTGCGCCATTGTATACTATCATGTCAGAAGATTCTGCATTAAGTCTTTGTTGTATAGTGGGTTCCCAGTCATGTGGTTCTACTCCCAGTGGAATTATAGATGATACTTCAACTCTATCTCCACCTATTTTCTGAACAAAATCATACATTGGATAGAATGATGCAACAACTTTTATTGAGACTTTATTTCCATTTATACTTGCAATAGTATTATTTATTTCAGAAGTTGTATTATTTGTAGCATAAATAATAGTTGTATTAATTGCAAATACGTCTGATAGGAGGGCGGCTACTGTAACTACGATTTCTATTTCTATCAACAGTTTAATAATATTATTCAATATTATATATTAAAATTAATAATGATATATACTTTTATTAATAATATGATTTTATTATCAGGAGGTAAAAAGAGAACTTTGTTTTGTGGTATAAAATTCAGCGTTTTGCAATAGAAGATCTATGACAATACTATGATGAAATAGTAAAGTAGCTAATATTATGGATTGCACTCTAGTGCAATAATTGGTAGAATAGTGATTTTGAGAAAGGCTTCAGTAGAGTATTTATTAATGGTATAATATAATTGCAGTTGTAAATTTACAATGCTTATCTGCAAGATTTTGGTTTATTATGTACTTATAATATAAGAAAAGTTGCATAGATATGATATTATCAAATTATATAAGTAGATACAATGTCTGCGCCTAAATGGATTGAACCTAAGTTTATCTGTCTAGCTGCAGTATCTGTTGTGAGTGTAATAATACTTCTGCCTTAATATTAATATCATATGGTTAGTAATAGTTATCGTTTATCGTTTATTTATATTAGGTACATTGTGAAAATAATAATTATCAGCCAATTCTTTCGCACAGAATAATTAGGTCTAAAGCAAATCCGTCTATGAATCCATATTTGTGATGACGCTATAAGCCTTCATTCTGATTGCCCGCGATAATCTTGTCAATAATTAATAGATAGTCCTAGATATATTTTTCACTCGAAATGATAAAAATTGAATTTAAATCCATGTATTATCTATGCTTTAATTTCACAGTTGATTAAACCTTATTTATAATGTTAACTCATTAGCTTTGTCTGAAAGATCTTTTTTCAAGGAGACTATCTGCTCTTCTTTTCTGGATTTCAGAACTGTCATTAATTACTTTCAAAAGCAAATCAAATCTGCCATGCATTTCGTGAATTTCCAATACTTCGTCAACTTTTGATAGCTCGTCGGTAAGCTCTTCTGCAAATCCGGGTTCTACATTTATCCCCATGAAAGCAAGGTGGTCATAACCAAGGCGATTGTTATCTACGGAAATTGTGAACTTATTAATAATTCCTGCTGCAAGCAGGCGCCTAACTCTGATATGCACTGTTGCATCTGAAATACCAATCTGTTTAGCTATTTCGACAAATGGTGTAGATGAGTCTTTACTCAAAAAATCTATTATCTTGAGATTTATATTGTCTAGTAGGTCTGAATCTAATTGCACATTTAAACTACGTTGTTGGTGTTTAAATGTTTTTAACATAACATCATTTTTCTATGTATATCTCTTTATTATGAACAACATAAGAATTGCTCCAGTTCATATTACGGATATCAAGAAATAATAATACTTGTTGATTTAATATATTCCATGTCACAGCGACCTTGCAATAAATGCCATAATGGATTAAGTGTATTTTATAGAACATATTCTGGAGAGCATCTATGCAAAAAATGCTTTCTGCAGTCTATAGAAGAAAAGGCTGCTAAAACTATGTCCAAGTTTTCGATGCTCGATTATAATGACAGAGTAGCAGTTGCTGTTTCGGGAGGCAAAGACAGTTTAGCGTTACTATTTGTTATGAAAAAAATCTTTGAGAAATATAACCGTTCAGATATTATCGCTATAACAATAGACGAGGGAATAGAAGGTTATCGTAATGAATCATTGCGGATCGTAAAAGAATTCTGTTCAGATCTAAAAATAGAGAGCAAGATTCTCAGTTACAAGAATCTATTTGGAATAGATATGGATAAAGCTATGATGACAAGACCTTCTGACAAGATGACTTCTTGCTCAATGTGCGGCACTTTTCGTAGAAGAGCAATAGATTTGGCAGCAGAATCTGTGGGTGCAAATATCATAGCGACAGCGCACAATTTAGATGATCAATTACAAACTTTTGCAATAAACCTTTTTGCTGGAGATATCGAAAGGATAGCTTGGATTTACCCTGAACCAGTTCAGTATGGTTCAAATGGCTTGAAGAAGATAAAACCTTTTGTAGAGATTTATGAACACGAAATAGCATTCTATGCTCTACAGAGGAATATTCCATTTCAATCAGAAGAATGCCCATATATGCACGAAAGCATCAGAACTGATATTCGAGAATTTCTAAACAAGCTCGAAAAAGGTCATCCGGGAATTAAGTATAACACATACAACTCGATCTTAAAGATTTCTAAAAGTATGAAGTCAGTATCGTTAATACATGCGCCGAAAAAGTGCTCAGTCTGCAGACGAGATTCTACGGGTGACACCTGTTCAGTTTGCAGAACTGTTAGTATTCTGACTAGTAATAATAGGTAGCTTAAAGTATTCCTTATTACAGCCCTGGTGAGTCGTTTATGCTTGATTGTCAGGTGTTATAATTATTATAGGTGATATATCACTATCCACACAGATATTATAGATTTTAAGAAACAGTCACACCATCATATACTACACTAGACTGATTCAGTTAAAACCGAATTAACTCTTCAAACCAATTGTAATTAGAAGATAATAGGAGAAGTGATAAGCAAATATAATGAAACTGTGTAATAGAGTTGCGGAGGCAGGGAGGATCGGGGTGCCAGCCGTACCCCATATCAGAAATCGGCTTCATGCTGGGATCAGTAACTGCTGGATAAATCCATAGATAGGAGGCACCTGCTTGACTTGCTGAAATGAAATCACGCCGTGTCGGATGGTTATGAACAGCGTACTGCGTGAAGGCGCAGTTTCGACTGTGGATCGTTGAAATGGGTGAGATCCGGGAGGGAGCAACCCTAAGGCGGCATAGTCATGCTGGCACGTCTACGTGGTGGATCTTGCATAGCTTGAGATGGGACCTTGTGTTTATGGTGGTACCAGCAGGCTGCCCCGCTCTTTTAAAATATTATATTGAGACACGTTACTAATCCTATAGAGTAGCGTATATCCATTTCTCGTTAGTCTATAACATGATCAGCTCTAGTTTTCTTCCCTTCATGCCAATAGTGATTCGGATCTTAGGTAAATCTGTTCTAGGTGCATCACTTTGTCTTGTTTGGCTTTTTAATGAAGCCTCTTAGTATAACAATACAAATCTGTCTTGATAATTATTTAATTTCTTAATGTACGATCTTTATTTTGTATGAAACTCTGCAGAAAGTATGGGAATGAGTGACATAGTCCATTCTCTCACATTTACCACATATCCATGATATATATATACTCTTTACAGATAGTGCAGACTGAATAGGAGTAAGGTATGCTCCGCATCCTCTGCATACTTCTTTGTTAAACATGTATAATAATACTTTTCTTGTAGAATAACTTCAAAAACTGTCTGAACTTTTCTTTTAGTAAAGCCTTATGACCTTTTCGCTTTATACATTTTAGTATGACCTGATGTAATCCACAGTAGCATTTCTGAAAGGCTTCAAGATATTCTCTTTGTGGGAATGAGAAAAGATATGCATAGCATTACCCACAAGATGACTCTTTCCTTGTTCTGCAAATGTCTACAAGTTTTAAAACGTCGACTTTATTGGGATTTTGGTCTGCATATACTCTTTTAATCCATATGCAAATATCTCTTATCTAAGGTACAGATCTATCCCAGAGTTTACTAATAGAAGGTTATGACAGGATTTAATGGTTTGATCGGTTGTTCTGGTGATAGAATTTTTCTGTTTGTTTTTTTAGGATTTGAACTGGGAATTCATTGGGGCCGGCCGGATTTGAACCAGCGATCTCCAGCGCCCGAGGCTGGCATCATACCAAACTAGACAACGGCCCCAAAAATTTTGTATTTCTGTAATACTAGAAACAGAAGTAGATTTAGACATAAATATAACTATTCAATATTTACTTCATTCTGATTTATGAATTAAAAAATTAAATTGCTTTTTCGCAAGTGGAGTTGTGTATCACCTACTATTTCTGTGCATTCTATTGATATGGTCACTCATTTCAGTTGCGTTATTAAACTCTTTTCCACATGACTCACATCTAGGATGATGTGTATGTTCGTCTTCTTTTATTGTCATTGATTAGATTAAACAAAATAAGATAAAAATGAGATCATATTGCGGTTTGTTTATTTGCGAAAATATCTTAACATGTGTGAACCTTTATGTCCGATTGATAAAGTATAAAAGATATCACACTTTGATAATTAAAGACAGAATCACTATTCAAGATACAAAGTTCATGTAGGCATACTGCCATGATATACATAATTATTAGCTTATTAGCATGCCAACTTCTATCAGATATTTACAGAACAGAAACTGAAAAATAAAAGATACTCCATTACCAAAATTGTGTTTATCAATACATTAATTAAGTGATGGCATAAAAGTATAAGAAGACACAGATTGTTTTGTAAGTTTATTTGAAGTTTATGGTAATAAAATTAAATAATCTTTTGATGTAATAAAAAATCAAAGCATCATCTCTTCGTTCATGCTTTTTTTTGTTAGATATTAAGAGTAGAATAATTATCTCGCGAATTTTTCATCATCCAACGCTTTCAAATGTTGTTGCAAG
>JAREAI010000395.1:0-2872 GCA_029240435.1 Nitrososphaeraceae archaeon
GCACGGCGAATTTCTTTACGAGATAATAAGGAAAAGTATATTGAAGCAGGAATGTATCTAATACCCAAGTCCAAAGCGCTCAAGTTGGAATCTTTGCTGTCTGGAACAAGCAGATTTATTGATGCTTGCTCAATTCTTTTAAAGGAAGGCATTCCAGAATCCTGCCATGCAGAGCTTATTGTCAAATTGGGCTATGATGTAAGCTGGCAGAGCATCGATCCAAGTACAGCTGTCATCGCAAAAAGAAACCAACAATATATTATATAATACTCTCCTGCCAGCCAGCAATATGTGTGTGTGTATGCAAGGTGTGCCGAAAAGATAGAAGAACCAAAACGTTTTAATTGGTTCTACAAAGAGTTGGGTTACATGCGCCCGGGTAGTATAGAGACCTTTGGTTTTTCTAAGTTAAAACCAGACTCGTACAATCCGGTCTAGTATGGGGGACTGTCACTCCTTCGACCCGGGTTCGAAATCCGGTTTGAAAAACCGAACGGACATCCCGGCCCGGGCGCTTATACTTTTTTACTATTTCAAATTTAGTCTTTAAGAATTTACAACAAGACCAACAAAGCGCGATAATCTCCATTGTAGAAAGGATTGGACAACATCCATCAATCCGAGCTCAATTCATCTCTTCTACGCTCAGAGAAGGAAATATTGTTTATCTATTAGTAAAGAAGAGTTCTAAAGTAGCAGGGAACTATGATGGTAATAATCGACGGGAATTTGTTACTGCTGCCTGCTATGACAAAAGACAGCATTATAGAATTCTAAAGGCTGCAAAACGGTGTCAAATTCTAAAAACAATAGATGTGAGTGAAACCCTGATTCTGAAATATCAAATAGCCTATGTTATGGATGTACTTGTAAGCTCAGAGAATAAGTCACTTACAATATCTGGATTTTCCCATAAACTGGAGAACAGACTGGCTTCTGAACTTTGAGAAAAAAGTTAAGATACTGAGGCTATCGTGCGCTTCTCACTTAATGAGGATCTTACCAGTCTCAGTACATCTTCTATAGAGTTCTCCAGAGGATTAGAAGTTGCTATACCATGAAAATTACCTTTCCTGAAAGATATTGCCAATCCTCCTACCAATATGGGAATCAAAAATTCTGATCTTATTCTTTTTACTAGACGTTCTCCTGCTTTGATATTATCTGGAAGCGTGATTGAAATCATTATGAGATCAGGCTCAGTGTTCCTGATGAACGTAATAATGGAATCAGTAGGAATGGAAGGCGCGGCATTAAAGACTCTGTAGCCTCTGCTTTCCAAGACAGATTCTATTACAGATGCGGACAAACCATGTAATTCACCCTCAGGAGAGCATAAGAGGATCTTCTCGCGGTTATCTGTTTTTGAAATTCTCTCGTTTATTGCAGCAATCAGAGCATATGCAGTATTGGTACAAACGTGCTCTGTGGCGACATCAATTTCACTTTTTTCCCATTTCATGCCTATATCATACATAACTGGCTTGAGGATCTTGTCGTAAAATTCTTCCAAAGAAAGAACATTTCCTGATCTTTCATAAATTCTTGTAGCACTATCTACATCTCCTGAAGCCAATGATAAATAGAGTTTCTTCGAAAAATCTTCGATGAGTATTTTCTTCTTATTTAGGTCTCGAGGATTATATTCGGAAAGGAATGATAATATTTTTGGATCTTGTCGGTATTGCATAGGTATGTTTTCAAGCTCAACATTGGAGGATCTACCTAGATACTTGATGATTTGTTGCTTTGATGTCCTTTCATCAGCTTTCCACTCACTTTTTACTAAGTATGCATATTCTATGCCCTTTACCCTTTTGCTTCTGATATATACCATCTTTGTTAGATACCCAATGATAATACGAATATATATAACTCGTGCTAACTTTTTCTACTAATGACTAACTAATAGTAATGTACACAATGAAACTTGGATGCCCAGGACGACAAATTAGTTTTCAAAATAAATACACATCACCAATACGAGCTTTAACTATTAGTCTTCTTTAATTATCCCGAATTTCCTAGCAGAACACTACACAGCGACTCTAATTGCCAGGAATATTTGAAAAAGGCATGGACTAATAGTGTTGGCACTGTTACGATATCTAATCTAAAAAAATATATTTTAGCTGCTGACAGTCGCCTATAGAAAAGTAACCAATTATTAAATCTGCTCTAAGCATAGGGCGAAACGGAATTCATCTCAGGTACTTCAATATATATATAATAAGATACTTAACATGCAGTCTCTGCCTCACCTGCGATTACATTTTGTATTGCGTGATCAACACATCCACATCTTCTGTTGATTTAGGGCTCAATAAGAGAATAGATTCTATAAACCATATTTCCTTGGATGTTTCCAACTCCATTCCACTTCATGATATGATAGTCAGAAGATGGAGTTCTTTCGTGAATCCTTGTGTACGACTTATTTGTTCGAATAGACATTGACCCATCAGCACAGTATTTGCCGGTGCTAGTGCAGTAATCTTTGGTACAATACTTAAGCTAAATCCTATCAAGTCAATCCTTCATGTTTCTCAATTGTAGAGCTCATTTGCTCCCAGAACAATTTGATAACAAATTCTAATTCTCGGGTTGAAAGATACACAGTCATCTTCGTCGAGCCCACTATATCCACATAAAGAACAGCAATTCTCATCGTACTGGCTGACAAAGGTTTCAAGAACGATTTGCATCTATCAGTAAAACCCCTCAACCTTGCTCACTTCTGTAATATGGTCCACTTCGTGGCCTACAAATTCTGAACTATACATATTTTAACTGCTTAAGACCTTGTTTATAAGCACGTGCTAATTACTAATACTAGTGCTAACATCAGTTGATCCACAAAACTAAGATAACA
>JAREAI010000143.1:0-6740 GCA_029240435.1 Nitrososphaeraceae archaeon
TTACAAAATAATATAATTTCTGGAGATCATGGGAAAAAATAGAAAGTTTTGGTTTGTAGGTATCGCTATTGCTATTGTTGCAATAACAATCATAATTTATCATAATTACATTATTCAGCAAAAAATACCGCGACCAATATTAACCCCCACTGCAATTGATATTGACACCAAAGAAGGGAATATGATTTACCCCTCTAAATTAGATGGTGATGAGTGGTTTATGGATCCTGACAACTTGGATAAAGATAAAAGATTTGATACTAATGCAGAGCTAACAAAGAATTCTGATGGAAGTTGGTCAATTGACTCAAATGAGCAGACTAGATTGAAGGTTTGGACGAGGGACTCGAGCAATTTTAGACAACAAGAAGGAATGGATACCTACAACCATAATGTTATCAAGACAAGAGGTTATTGGTACAAACCCTCAGATTGGAAAAACGTTGAGATGACGGGTTATTTCAAGTTAAAGGAATATGTGGAAGACGAATACAGTATATTTAGCCGTAGCATATGGCATAACAGAAATCAAAGTGGGTGTGGTGGGTCAGATTATAAACTCCAGCTACATTTTGATGGTACGATTTCTTCACAAAAAGAGGAATGGCATGTATATTATACCGATCAACCAAAAAAATGGCCATTGGAACCAAATCGTAAAGATGTCGGAATTGGAAATCTTACCAACAAGTGGATCGGATTAAAAATTATCTTATATAATACTGTAGAAAATACATCGAATTATCCTACAATGGAAATGTGGATTGACCAAACTAATAATAATACCTGGAAAAAAGTTTATGAATATATGGATGTTGGAGGATGGGGCTCTACAATGGACAGGTGCGGAGGGGCATCAGATCAGCTTATAACGTGGGGTTCTCCTGTCGCTACGTTCAGATGGGATATGACAGATAACGTCGACTTCAGGAATCTGTCAGTCCGTGAGATTGAGCCTCCACCGTGATGTTCTAACTACTAACCGTGTGAGAACTAGTGAACAGGATCTCACTTCAGCTTACGAATGTGAAGGAAATAAAATAAATTAATTCCCGCTCTCTGTCTGAAGACTAAGAACGGGTTCGTATAACAGTTCACCTTTGTGTTCTGCCTCTCAATCATTGCCCGTAGTCGTAACTCGATCTCTCGGACATATCCGATATCCCCCTATGTTTAATTAGGATCTTGAGACCAGATGTCAAAGATTCAGATCAAAAATCAAAAACCCAGATGCTCTTATGATTGCGATTTCAGAATATAATTATCCATGCAATGGGACTCAAGGAGCTATAGATATGTACCTGGGATATTCCACAAGCAAGTATACATTGCGCTACCAATATACGTATACAAAGGAATATACAGAGTTATAGTGTAGGGTATATACTTATATATGTGTGCCCGATTCGACATATGAATGGCTTCCCATACTAGGACAAAACTGTATAAAGTCGAAGCAAAATCCGTAACTGGTAAGTCGACGTATAGACACTCAATATTCCTAGAAAAAGCTTTCGTAGAGGATAGCTTATTTCCATTCAAAGCAGGCGAGAATTTGATCGCAAGAATAGAAAATGACAAGCTGATTATTTCAAAAGCGGATTAAAATTGAGGTGCAGAAAAATATTCAACGGACGAGATACAATATTGCATAGATTCAAGAATTGATAGATTTTATCCTATGAGGAAGATAGCAATTGTTAAATGTAGAAGGCTTGACGGCTTGACTACCAATGTCAGGGTCCTAAGAGGAGAACCATTCTTTTATGTCTCGTTCTCTCTGGCTACCATATTCAGAAAAGTCTTGATTTTGATATTAGATTGTATCGGTTGTTCTTATTGCTGTACTTATCTGAAACAAATGCCCCTAAATAGGATAGAGGCCTGCATGCAGATCTTGAATATTACCATTTTTCGAAGAGATATAAAACAAGGAGAAAAATATAACACTACTAAAATTAGAATTGCATCATTTATTATTGCTTTGGCTATATCTTTCCTAATAATCATCTCTTCTGTTTTATACATGCATTATGATTCTATAAATAAGTACTATGTATATGGATCCACTCAACCACAACTACAGTTACAACCACAGCAACAAAACTCTAATCTCTCTTTGTCAACTTTAATGAGTCAAGGCTCTCCATTATTAGGAAATCCTGCTGCTCCTATCACTATAATTGATTTCAGCGACTTCCAATGTTATTTATGTGCCAGATATGTAAAGTCCACGGAACCGTTAATTAATCAAACATATATTCAATCCGGCAAAGTCGCATTAGTTTTTAAACATCTTCCTAATCGAGGGTTCGATTCTTTGGGAGCATCGATTGCAGCTCAATGTACTAACGATCAAGGAAAGTTTTGGCAGTTTCATCAACTACTGTACAAGAACCAAAAACCTATTGACTCTGGATGGGTTAGCAATGATAACCTCAAAGAATTGGCTTCACAGATCAGTGGCCTAAATATACAACAATTTGAAGAGTGTCTTATGAGTGAAAAGTATAAAGGTTTTGTAGAAAGTGATTTGGCTTTAGCTTCTTCATTTGGGTTTCAAGATACTCCGTCATTCATAATCGTAAACAGCAAAGATGGCTCTAATCCGCAGATCCTAAAAGGTGCTCATCCATTTCCTTCATTTAAAACAATAATTGACAAAAAACTTATTGAGGTTGAAAATAACAATTAATGATACTGTCTTATAGGATTTGATTAATTAATGGTGGAAAATAATGCTACAGAATGGATACTAATCAACCTGAAATATAGGGGAAAATGTATTGGATGTGGTAAAGAGATAACCTCAGGACGAGCACTTTGGTCGAGAGCCACAAAATCCATCAAACATCTTGATTGCGTCGTGAGCAATGCCAACCAAGCCTCTAATCCTGAAGACATTGCATTCCAAGAGCAAAAAACACCCACCCGGAGACAATATAGAAAAACCATCGTTCAAAGATGTTTTATTTGCGGAAAGGAAGAACCGGATGAAGATGAATATGATATTAACGAATACCCATATCTAGCAGGAAGCAAGTCCCAGTCCTATATTTGTAAGTCATGTTTACAGAGAGAGGATGCATTTGAAGCATATAGAGAGGCTTTTCTTCAAAAAATTAAAAAATATATGAAATGAATATTCTAACTCTCAAATTCGTAAAAGCTGCAGTATTCATAATTAACAATCATTTTGGTCGTTTTGGTATTGTTTCAATATATCCCAATCATGTCAGTTTCAATGTGGCGTTGATATTATAAAAAAGGTGTGGGTGGTTGGTTGGTCGTTATTGTACTGTAACTGTACCTACTAAGAAAGGATGTAGTGTACAGAAGTATGTATACTCTCCTGGTTCAGTTGGCATTGTTACAGGTTTGCTTTGTTGATTTGCACCGACAAGACCAGTATCAAACTTACCATCTGGGGTTGCGGTATCAGGATTTCCAGAAGTCGCCGTATGAAGAGCGTTATCTTGGTTATCCCATGTTACTGAAGCACCAGGAGATACAGTGATTGGATCAGGATCATATCCCTCTCCGCTTGTGGCCGCTGAGGAACCTAGGGGCATAATCACAGTTGTACCACCTCCAGCACTTGCTCCGGTAGCATTAGTTGCATTGGTTGCATTTGCTCCCTGCGCTACCGCTTCAGAAGGACTTATGCCAGCAAATGACACTGCGAATAAGACAAATATCATGCTGGTCACTAAGGTTTTATAGTGTATGTTATCTCGCATATTTCCAATAAAATACATCATTACATATAATTCCTTCATTAGAAATATAGCAGAGCTTTCAACTGTCAATCAGCGTTAATTATAAGAAAGTGCTCAGAAAATCGTTCGTATTTTATAAGACCTGGTTATGTAACCAATTGTTTCGTAATGTGTGCTTTTGATTTGCAATATTTACAAAGTATTCAGCGAACAAACTGACGACATAATATAGCATTATATAAATCGAATGCTATGTTTATATCCAGGTTATGCTAGATTATTGGTCACAGGAATAGCGTGATCGAGCCTCGAAAAAAGAAGATTTGACATCGGGCAATAAAACTGGAAAATCTGCAAGCAAAGGGGATCGAAATATGCCTAAATTAGCAGCGCATTTGGACACTCTTGACCAAGGTACGGAAGCATTTATGCAATGGTTACGCTCTGAAGATAAGATGTCCAACACAAGCAATCCAATTATTCTAAAAGAATTCGTTCACACAAAATATAGTGTGCTATATGACAACACTGTTGGTTACAATGTAGTCGTCGAAACCCACGATGGTGTACCTTTCTGCAAGAGTTGTAATGTAGATGACTGCGGACATGTTGCGTTTGCTATACTTCTTGAACAGAAGTATGAAACTGAAGGTAGTGTTATAGAGTAGGTCTATATGACCTTGGCATCTTGCTTACTTCTTTGTCGTTGAATATATGATAATATATTTCTGGATATGTATGTTCTTAATTAGATCCAAATCTCAAAATGTAAACTCCGAACCCTAATAGGGATCAACTTGGCAATAGTGTAAACCAAAGTTCTTTTACTAACCATTACTCAAATTGCAGTTGTATGTATTACCTCTTTTTACAACATTACACAAACCTTTTAAGTGCACAAGTGAGAACTAGAAAAATCAAAGGTGTGAGTAAGTGTCATTTCTTATACTAAGGGTAATTTTAGTATTGGATACGTATGTGCGACAGTCACAGCGATGCTATTTGGCTTTACGTTTTCAATGGCCAAACAACCCCTTGAAAATGTTGACCCGATAGTACTTTCTGCCATAGTTTATCCAATCTCTTTTGCTGCACTAATTCCAATTACAAAGTCCTCATTTAAAATAGAGAATAAAGAAGATTTTCTAGATATTCTTGTTATATCAATTCTGGGTGGAGTACTTGCTCCAATACTCTTATTCTACGGTCTAGAACGTATAAATGCTTCAGAAGCAGTAATCCTTACCAATGCTCAAATAATATTTACTGTACTGCTGTCCTCTCTATTCTTTGGAGAAAAACCTAATGGCATTATCGGATATTCTGGCATAATTATAGTCTTTGTAGGTTTGTTTGTTGCAACAACTGAACTCGACACTTCAGGATCCTTATTCAAATATGAACCAGGTAAGATTATGATAGTTGGGGCCATGCTAGTTTGGGCAATAGACAATAACATAAGCAGACGTCTTACAAAGAGATCGACCATATGGCCTGCAAAGATAGCAATGCTAAAGTTTCTGATAGGTGGTATTATTCTCTTCGGAATTGCCACAATTGCAGTCGAGGAGTCATCATCATCATCATTCCGTTCAAGACTTCAAATCATAGATACACTATTACTCATCAAACCATCAGAATGGCTGATAATAATCGCAGTGTCTTTGTTTGGATTTGCGGGGGCACTCTCACTACTATTAGAATCTCTCAAAAGGATTGGGACTATACGAACAATGATGATTTTCTCCCTTACACCAATTTTCGGTATAGTTGCTGCTAATATTGTTCATGCTGAATCTATAAGTATTTTAGAAGCAATAGCTACTGGCATAATTATTATTGGAATTTTTATGGTTAGCAAGTCATACACCTAGTTATTGAGAAATAGGATATGAGATGCATAGTCTATTCGAACTCTTTGCTTTTTTAGCTTAATCCTATATTGATGGCAATATTAGCATTTTCTTCATAATTATGTTAGATCAATTAGGATGTATGGTTAAAAGGAAATTTACTATGTCACATCTGCGGTGGTCTTCTTTTCTTTATTTTTATTGGGATCTTCAGCATTTGGCCTTGTATCATGTAGCTTATCATAGTTTGCTTCATAACCTGAACAGCATCCATGGGGGGCTATAACCTCTGAAACTTTTCCTAAAACATCAGGACCACTATCTTCTACAAGCATACACTTTCCACCACTTGCGTTAATCCAGTATATACAATTATAGCAAAAGTATCCTTCATGTAGGTTTGAATCAGCGAACTTGTCATATTCAATATAAGATGCTTTTAGCTTGCTAAACTTCTGGAATTTGCTTAGATTATCTACTGCACCAACTGCTTCCTTTATTTTCTCACCTATTTTTGCCATTAACCTCTTCCCTCTTTTTTATCCTATTAACGAGTTTTCCCCTCATTAGGATCCCACAAGGTGCACAAACCATGTGGTGCTATAATCCCAGATTCTTTTTCATATATATCAGGGCCATTATCTTCAACTATTGCGCAATGATTATCTTTAATGAAATATGTACAATCATAACAAAAATAGCCAGTATGCAAGTCCGAATTTTTAAAGGATTCAATTTCCAAATACCCTGAAGATGCCTTAGATAGCTTTGGATATTGCTTGTCTGTGGGAATATTACTACTACTCATTTTTAACCTCCTCTCTGTAGGCAATCATATTATAAAATAGTAACACATTGTTGAATACTGGTAATGATACCGTAATGCGGATGTTTGCAAAGCCATGTGGACTTGCGTACGCGTTCTTGGTCTTCATGTGATCTCCATGATAATTTATGTCAATTCGGGTAACCCTAATGGCTTTACGTGAAGAAAGACAATATCATAATCCGATTTGCTCTACTAACTTCTTGTCACACTATTATCTCTCAGTATATTTATGAGTTAGCAATAACAATATTATTTATCTAATTTGTATGATGCACACCTTGTAGATGAAAGAGTAGAATTTAAGATATATTCTTGTAAAAAACATTTGGTAAATCTTAG
>JAREAI010000144.1:0-8855 GCA_029240435.1 Nitrososphaeraceae archaeon
TACATAATTATTCAAATATCATAATAGATATAGATAACTTTCTAAAAGAAACAGAGGATAAAAGCTTTAGATTCATTCATTAACATAAAACCAAAGACAAGCTAACTAATACAATATAAAGTGTTTTAATGAATACAATTTGGTTATTATGATGAATAGTACACACACATATATCAGTCTGACTTCGGTAGGATGTGAGGGACAGGTTTGACTTTATTTTGCAATTTAAGACATATACATGATAGAGGAGATGGATCTATCATAATAATAATAATATGTCTACTAATGTATCCATGAAACTACTAGAGCAGCATACCCAACTTTAGGTTATGGTATAATAACATATGTTTAAGTTAACACGTCCATATCAAGGTCCTGTTAAGTTATCAATTGCCATCTCCTATTAATCCAGAGACAGACAAAATTTAAGATTTGATTTCAGTGAATTATACATAAACATGAATAATTTCATCCATTGGCATACATGCGATAGATTACATTCTTTCTTTATACAATGATGATAATAATCATCAAATTCCTCAGTTCTATCATTAACATATTCAATAGCTCTTACAAAACATAAATGGATTGGGAATTCTTAGTTGAGAATGGACAAATCATCCTGAAGGTTGGGAAGATAAAATAGTCATAGACTGTGATGATTAAACAGGAAATTTGCAGATATGAAGTCTATATTATCAAGTCTTCTTCCCTTTCAACTCTATTGTTATTTCAAATTGATTAATTCAAAGTCCCTAAGTCTTTGATTTCCTGCAGCGTCTCCTATGCCTGTCTGTCTGTGTATCTATTATGTCTTTTATTCCAATGATCGACAAATATCTTGACATCTCTTTGTAATGATAATCGTGAGTGCATCAAAAAAGAGTGTCCGAATTGCCAACCAAGTATATCACATTCTTTACAACTTTTTTCATATAATGCTGAATAACCATGTGCCTCTCCTACTATACATTTAGAAGGAGAATCGAGTTCAAAATACCACTTCAACCATGTTAGGGATAAAGGAAATGGCAGCTTGTTTTGTTCTAGTCTTTTGGCCCAGTGTGGTGCTATATCATTAAGATTTAATGGCTTTTGCTTTTCTCCTTCATCAACACAAGTATATTGAGTTTTCATAGGCATATAGATAGTATCTACAATGCAATATTAGATATTCGATCTTAGAAAGGCCTAAATCAAACTGAAGCAAAAATTTAGATATATAAGTAGCATTGTTATAGTATACGAATCTCTTATATAGACGCAAGGAATTATTGTCTGAAGTTACGGCAAATCTAATAGCAAATTTTTCTTATTATTATCTTTATTATCTATTAATGACTTTCAAGGGATTGAAATATACTTTAATTGTACAATAATATTAGAAGAGAGCCAAAGAAACTTTCAGCAACCAAGAAATATCCTACAGATCGCCAACGGACAGAAGAGATGACTTCATTGCCTTGCAAAGCCAAACAGAACTGTCCTGCCTGTGAATACAATATATGGAATTCTGTGAAGTATCTCCAAATTTTGGAACAGACTCTCCATCTTTCATCATTTGACAGCAAAGGAACGCCACAATTGGGTAAATTATAAAATAAGATAAATATCTCGTAACTTTAATTACGTCATAAGCCTTACTATTAAATTTTAATTATATGTATCTGCTATATATGATAATCAAACTGAAATAAAAATAATAATATGGTAATGAATAGAAAGATGTCCACCATCAGATAGCTAACAATGGCCTATAGACGTAAATCTCTTGCTAATCTCTCTTCTTTCTACTCAAGGTCAATTTTTCTGTATATTATTTACTTACTACTACTTGTAACTGCAGATTGAATTTTTGGCCATAGCTGGTCAAGCGTCATAGGTGTATTATCCATAATCCACTTAGCCATAGATTCTTCTTCTTGGAGGTTTTGTTTCAATATAGGAATTGCATCCTGAGCATTTGCTCTCTGAGATAACTGTATTAGCATTTTATAGCCTATTATCTCTGCATGTTCAAGTATTGCATCTTCTTTGCATCTTATCAATTCCATCTCTTCAGGTAAAGGATTATCGGCTTTGCCAGTAACAGATTTTACTGTATCTTTTAATGTTTTTTTCATCAGCTGAGTAGTAGGAGGTTTTGGAGTCGATAAATCTGCTTTAGACTCGGTAGGATTTCCACCATATTTTGTTATTATGTCTCTTAATCTGTTTTGCTGTCCTCTAGTTTCCTCCAGATGCTGCTGCAATCTCTGTTTTCCTTGCTGTATTGGAGTTTCTTCTATTCTTGATTGTATTCTATCTATTGCAGCATTTTCAATCGCTAGCGCTTCGTCAAAATATTCTACAAGTTTGGAGTTAAGTCCAGTATTATTTTGAGACATGTTATATTATCTTCCTAACAATCTATGTTCTCTAATGCATTAAATAGTTGGTAAAAATATATATTGTTAGTTAGTAATAAATTAACCCACGTCGACGACTACAACAACACAATTCACGTAAAAATGAATAAACAATAATAACAACACAATTCAAATACTATAAATCAAACTTTTTTAAGATCTTCAAGATCTTCCTATGCAGATAAGAATACGTGTATGTATGTATGCTGTCAAGTTAATAAAAGATATATATGGCACGTGGTCGATTGTGATAGAACGAATTGAAATCCTAATCAAGAAGAGAAACACAAAATATTCTCGAGGAGTTTGAGATCCATTTGCTGATCGTATTCTTTTGTTTATTATCGTTGTTATTATTAATCAAAGAGCCGATTATGCTCTACCATCATGCATCTATTGAAAACAACATCTATGCCATTTTCTTTTGCTTTCATCTCTGCTTCTTCATTGTATATACCTGATTGCATCCAAATTACTTTTATTCCCTTTTTGTTGATAGCATCATTTACTACAGGTGGTACATCTTCTGATCTTCTAAAAACATCAACTACATCTACATCTTCAGGCATATCTGCTATGGATGGATATGATTTTCTTCCAAGCACTTCTGTTATGGTTGGATTTACTGGAATAACGTTATATCCATGTTCAATAAGATACTTGGGTACAAAGTGAGCAGGCTTTCCCTCATTTTTTGACATTCCTACTACTGCAATATTTTTTTGCTCTAAGATTTTTCGTATATCTGATGCTGAATGTGTATCAGTATTCATTTCAATAAATATTAATTAATGCTTGTATATGTATATATTTTAAGTCAACATTAATGCCACTAACTCAAAATTAAACAAAATGGCTCTTTGGACGAGATTTTATAGTTATATAGTTATGATATATTAGTTATTCTACTAGTGCTTCTTCTTCTTGTCCTTTCTCTTTTCCTCCTCCTTCTCCTTTTCCAGTAGCGCTGCCAATATTACCATTAAAAGCAAGTCTTAACAGTGGCATGTAGATCCACATCAGTACCTTTTCTAACACGAGTATTTTGTAATGTATAAGATAGCCCATAATTGTCTGTCATTTTGCCATAAACTTAAAGAAATAGTGTTTCTATATATTTATCATAAGATCATGTCAGCAGAATGTCTTGGAGTCAGCCTTGGAGTTCTTGCGGGAACACTTGGAGTTCTTGGAGTTTTATGGTATACTGAAAGAAGAGACAAGGACAAAAATCCAATAATCAAAAAAAGACAGAATAGAGAACCAATAAATGAACATACTTTAACTAATTGAATATAGTGAAGGCGAAGGAGAAGAAACGAGAAGAGGCATATCCTAGCTACTTTACTACCATTACAGGACATGTTGCATAACTAACTACTCCTGATGCAACACTTCCAAGCAACATTTTTTTGAGACCTGAACTTCCTTTTGTTCCTATTATTATCAAATCAATACCTTCAGATTCTGCATATTCTACTATTGTTCCTTCAACAGACATCTGACTGCTAATAATCTCTGTTTTTAATTGTATATTGTTTTGGTTTGCATTTTGTTTAAGCTTATCAAACCATTGTTTGGATTCGAGCATCTCTTCTCTTTCTTTTGGCTGCTTTAATTCATCTTGAGGAGTGGTCAGGCCATATGAAGACAATGGAATACGATTGACAGTCAATGCTATTACTTGAGCACCATCTTTCTTTGCCATTTCCATTGCGTAATCTGTTGCGTTTAGAGACGATTCTGAACCATCTATTGCAACCAATATTTTGGAAAATACTCCTTTTTTTGTTTTAGTAGACATGTATATTATATCTAATCGTCTATTTGTTAACTTTTTAATTATCTCTATTGTTATAGGCGGATTATTTTGGGGAAATAATTGTTCGTGGTGCAGGATTTATGCATATATGGAGAGATAAAAAGAGAGAGAATCGTTAGCAATTGGATTAGCTCTAAAGCCAATGTTTTAAGCATTTGTAAAATAAATATATATATATATAATTTTTTATTTAGACTTGACTCATAGCCAGCACAGCGTTTTTTCTTCCTATATATTTGAATCAACAACAATAATCGATAGAGAATATAACTATCAAATTGCTGTTGATGATGGAAGTAGATAAAAAGATAATACTATTTCCCAATTAGCAAAGTAGCTCTATTAGAGTCCTTTATTGAAAAGAATATGACCATCAGAAAAAAAGGATGAATACAGGAAAATCGCACAGGAAAATTGCACGGTGCAGGAAAATCGCACAGGAAAATTGCACGGTGCAAGAAAATCGCACAGGAAAATTGCACGGTGCAAGAAAATCGCACAGGAAAATTGCACGGTGCAAGATATTCTAGATTTTTGTCTCAATCTAGTATAGATTCTAATAAGAGCTTCCTACTAACTGTACAATTGATCCTTCATATACAATTTGAAGGGGACTATGTTCCTCTGATGATGGATAAATAAAGAAGAAATAACCTTGACATAAATAATAGATTAAAATTCATGTTAAATTGTTTCACATCCCCTGGGTTTTCGTCCTGTTCTGTTTATCTTCCATCGCTGCACCGAGGTCTTCTTCTGTCTCTCCATCATTTCCTTTAGGTGCTCTGGATCATTATGGAGCCGGTTCAGTCTTATTCTCTGCTGCTGGCGATAATGTGGCTTCTGATCATCTACAGTAGCAATAGCAGCAGGAAAAACCTCAAAACTTGATTTTGGTGCGTATTATTATTAGACGTATACATTATCTTTTATCATTTTTTCTAATTTATCAACTGCAACTGAAAATGGTTGATCAGTGCTATAAATTATCAATGTATGATCACCTGCTTTATTGTCAGGCCAGTATCCAGATGGACAGTAGTCACAAATAGCATAGTTGAAATTATATTCACTTAATATGTTAAATCCATTTTTTGGAAACTCTTCTTTATAATAATTTAGCCAGCCTGGATGAAATACTCCATCATTATCTTGTTTATTCTCCACTTGATTAGTTGGTGTGTAAAATCCGCCTACTATAAGACTACTACTACTAGTGCTAATAGACTTTTGAGCCGTTGTTACTGTTATGGTTCCTTTCATAAATTGATTCTCACTATCTATCATAGTATATTTTCCAACATCTAGGATTTTTGGTTCTGAACTGTTTGTATATTGCAAAACTTCAGTAGAATAAACAGTTTCTCCACTACTATCTTTTATGTAAATGGTATGTGGATTAGGTGTATCCCATGGAGCATCAGCATTAATAAAAGATATAGCAGTTCCTTGTGGAATTACTACATTAGTTGGAATAAAGTAAGGATTATGATCTGTAATCAGCTTATGTCTTTCATCTTCCAGACTCTCATGTGCTTCATTTGGTATAAACACCATTACGATCGCATTTTCTGCTGCTGCTGGTAATGAGCTAGGTAATGTCATTGACTCTGACTTGAATACAGATTCAGCATTAGGAATAACATTTGTTTCAATGGTTTGACTATATGCGTTATTCCATCCTTGTCCTACTGATATAGTTAGTAGCCATATTCCTATTATGGTAAATACTATTTTGAAGAACAGATTATTATTATCATTATACATACAGAATGATACCAGTCAATATATTTTATAAGGACTGTTGATAATAATTCTGAAAGTTATAGTGCAAAATATTGTATAAATAAATAAAATATGCATCAAATATATTATTTAATTCAGATTCTAAAGTATAGTTATATACAATATCAAAAAGTAAACACTGGTGTGTGTGTGCGCGGGTGTGGACTAGCACTGGATAAAGTGAGATTATTTCAAATGTATAATACAATCAGTAATAGTATTGGTAATCCTCATTATCCACTCACCTACTCTACTTCACAGAATGAAACTACTGGTACTACCACTATTAAAGAAAAACCATTTTCCAAAGTAATCCTAATTGTAGATGATGATCCTGATGTTGCTACAGTCTTCAGTATAGGTTTGGAAGATGAAGGATTCGAAGTATACTCATATAATGATCCGTTACAAGCACTATCAAACTTCAAGTCTAACTTTTATGATCTACTACTAATTGATGTCAATATGCCAAAAATGAATGGCTTTGAATTATGTACACAGATATTAAAATTCGATGTTAATGTTAAGATTTGCTTTATTACTGCAGGAGAAATAAACATAGAAGCATTAAGAGAAGTGCATCCAACAATAAGCGTGGGATGTTTTATAAAAAAGCCTGTTACAATAGATTATTTGGTAAAGAGAATAAAGGCAGAGTTAGAGTAGGAACATTCACTGAACTATTTCAATTTGTCTATTTAATTGCATTACACTGAAGTATTTCAGCCGATCGGCTCCCACCTTACAATCTTTGCTAATTCATGCAAGGCTGGACCTTCTTTTTTTGTCCAGTTTATATTTTCAATATGTGATGGATTGGAGGAAATTCATACTTTTTTCTAATTACGTTCTTAAAATAACTCTGAGGAATAATAAAATAAGATCGAAAAAAATTGTTGTTATCCTTTCTCTTGGAAACTCATATACCCATCAGAAAAATTAATTATTTATTGCAACTCATTTAAACTTGTTTGCCTCTTACTTAGATCGGATAATAAAATGAGTAGTCAACCAAAAGAAGAAGAAGTGTTGCAGGAATCAGAAACTGAAGAAGAATTAGTAGAAGAAGAAGATGAACCAGCAAAATAAAATTATTTTTGAGAGAAAGAAATAGACAAATTGGATCAATGCCCATCTGTGGTGAGTATCTATATAGGCTATAATGTCTTTGAGCTATACAATTCAGTTGTCTTTGGTGTTCTTCTATGATTTTTCTTTCTCCCATTTGTTTGTCTTATTTATGATATTATATTATTGGCATTCGGTATAATTGATAGGTCATATGTCAGTCAAGAATAAAAACGAAAGCTCCTTACACACAGAGGATATGTATGTATGCTGTAATAAATTGGTTGCAAAATAGGAGTTAAATCTGTCTTATATCCTACGGAACCTGTTCATACAAGTAACACTGTTGAAATTTGCCGCTGTATATCTTAGAAAAGATTTACTTCTAAGAGAATATATTGTGCAAATTCCTGTAGTTACCGTTCTATTATTAAGAACTAATGTATAGCTTATATCATATCATCTTAGCTTAAGAATGTACGTAACTTTTCATATACCAAGGCTGTCTTTTCAACAAATGGCGAATGACCTGCATCTTCTATTTTTTCAAATTTAGCCCTTTGGAGATTCTCTGTAAACATACTAGCATATTCAATTGGTATAAGCTTGTCCTTTTCACCCCATATGATTAAACAGGGGATATCTTCAATTTGTTTTAACCTTTCAGATTGAAGCTGTGTTGATGTACTGTTATCGAAGGCTGATTCAAATGCATGCTTTGCGCCTGGCTTTTCAATTGTGTAATTAAACAAATCAACTAAAACAGGAAGCAGTCTTGAAGGACGCGCATACAAGTCCTCAAATACCCTTTTGACCTTTTCATATCTTGATACTGGATCCTCTTGCATGGCTGCAACACGATAATCTTTGAGCAACGAAGTTGGCTCCTTAAGCATGCCTGATGAATCTATCAACACAAGCTTTTCTATTAGATTTTTATTCTCTATAGCGACTTCTGCAGCTATATAGCCACCCAATGAGTGGCCAACAATGCTTATCTTCTCATTCTCTTTTATTCCAATTCTTTCTCTGAGGAAATCAACAATGAATTTGCTAAATCCTTTGATCGTATAATCTGCTGTATTTGGTTTATCGCTTCCGCCAAAACCTATTAAATCGACAGTTATTGTATGAAAATGTTCTGATAAAGCTTGTGGAATATCCCTCCAAGCAATCGATGATGAACCAAGACCATGTATAAATAAAACATGTTTATTTTTATCCTTTCCATATTCATAATATAACGTACCACCAACATCTTTCCTATCTGGAAGGGTCATTTACAATGAACGTTAAAATTAGCACACTATGCTTTATCTAATTATCTATTACACTTATTGCTATGAAAAACCTTAAAAGTTAAAAAAAAGTCAAACCGATAAGAAAAGGTTGTTGAGTAGATGCCACTCTTTTACATATGGAATGTAATGTAATAATCCCACAGTTCACTCTTGTTGTTGTTGTTACGATACTTGCTCTCTCTCCTCCCCAAAAATAAATCAATAAATGAAACAGATGTTTAATATATCTTGTTGTCCTCTGAATTTAATTCTATTTCTCAATTAAAGAAATTACTTGATGCCAATTGCAAAATAGAAAAGGTACAACCTCCTATTCTTGCTTCAGATACAGAAGTAAATATTGTAATTGTAACTGCAGTATGCCCTGATGGTAAAATACAAACAATCAAAGCTTATAGAGAAGAAGCAGTCGCTTTAAGGGAATTTATAAGAACACATAGATAGATAGGTAGATATCCTACTACATGTATC
>JAREAI010000396.1:0-3293 GCA_029240435.1 Nitrososphaeraceae archaeon
ATCATCATCATCAAACTTTAGGCCTGTTCTTCTGTCATTAACTTCAAAGTAATATAGATTACCATTATTAATATCACCAACAAAAATGTTATTTGCATATTTATCTCCAAGTTTTGATGAATTTAGAAATTCTATGTCAGTAACTCCAATCTGATCTTTCCAACTAAATACAGGATCAGCATATATCGAGCCTGGAAAATTGACCAAATCATTGTCTGTTTTATTATTATTTCTAGCAATAGGTCCCATAACTTGTGCCCATCCACTGTTAAATCCTGGTTTAATCAAATTAATTTCATCATAGCCATTTTCTCCATTTTCTGTATCCCACAAGGCTCCTGTTATAGGATCAAAATCTATTCCGAAACTATTTCTTATACCGTATGCATAATACTTGCCTAATAAGCTCTCAACATCATTCTTATCATTATCATAATTATCACTATTATTCTTATTCTTAGAAAATGGATTATTATTGACTGATGAACCATTATCTGGATTTACTCTTAATATGACTGAGGTATCATTAGGTTTCTTTCCATCTTTATAATTCTGTAGTAAACCGTCTCCTGAGGTAAGGTCTCCTATAACAGCATAGAGGTAATTATCCGTACCAATCTTCAATTTTCCACCTTGATGATAGGGACCTGGAGCTGCAGGCAAATCCAAAATCAAAGTGCGATTAACAAGATTCGCTCCATTCCAATGGTATCTATATACTCTATTTCTTAATGGCTTATCATGTTCCGACTCAGTAAAATAAAGAAACACAGTATCTTTTCTACTATGGGTAATTCCAAGCATTCCCCGCTCTCCCTTAGTGTCAACTTGTACTTTCAACACTGGCTTCTTCTGTAGAATACCATTTGAGACAAGATGTACTGTTCCATTATCCTTTTGCAAAACCAAAATATTGTTGTTATCTGTAAATTCCATGCTTGTAGGAAAAGACAATCCTTCAGTCACCAATTCTACTTTTAGAGATTTATATGGAATTTGTAAAGATGGCCCTTGCTTGTTCTGCTGTTGTTGTTGTTGCTGCTGCGCTTGGCCTATTGTCATATTCTCTAGGTTAAAGTATAATGCTACTATGATCATCATAATCAGAATTACTATTATTATAGTAATGGATAAAACAAAAAAAAGTAATTTCTTTTTGTGTCTCTTTCCATCAACGCTACTTGTTGAGCTAGGCAATTCTTCTATTAAAACTAGACAGGGTTTATCTACATTACGGGAAGTAAAGTAACACAATCAAGATATTTCAATATATCAAGAAGAAGAAGAAGAGTCTTTTTGAATGCAGATTGTTTTTTTTGCCAAATTGTCAATACTAATGAAATTCACTTTTTAATTAACACGCGTAGTGAAAAATTCTCACTATAAAACAGTCATAAAAACTGTGAAGACTGTGGGTTATTTTTAACAGACGTAATACAACTAAAAACTTATCAATATTCTAGTAATGAACACAGATATTTGTAATTGGGTTAAGGTACATATATGATTGATTCATTCACAGTATACGTATTTCTCTGAATATATCTCCTTTATGGTTTTAGCACCGATGATTATAATGAATTTGAACCAAATTTGTTTCTCGAATATTTGCAACTCATAGTCCAGAATCATGTCCAATGAATAATCAAACTAGCAAGAAAATCTTTATGCAGATTGAAGGTTAAATAGACCAAACTTTGAGAAATACTCGATAGAGGATATAGTTGACTTTTACCTGTCTGTCCTTGAACATCAATGGATAATAATTATTAGAGCAGCAAATACACATAAGAGTCGTGTGCATTGAAGCATTCTATTTCTTCTTATAATACTGTATAAATTGTACCTCTGAATAACTTTGAGATGGTTATTGAGAAAAGAAAAAGAAGAAAAATAAGGAAGAAAATCGGAATTTAGAATGACCTTAATTATTAGCACACATTGATTCCTAAAAGTATTAATGCATTTACTAATGTTATCTATATCTCTTATACTGTTATTGGGGATACATGCAACTCAATAAATAATATCTCTTTTTTAGCTTTTCTCTTGAGAGATATTATCCTTAATCCTCTTTAATAATAATAATCAAGTCATTACTAGCTAATGATAGTCATTAAGATGTAAAAACCTTGGTATAAGAGATGACTTGCTAATGAGCATCTTTATATTCAAATTATCGTTTTATTAAAGAATTGTTAGCCGATCTTTTATTTTTCGCTTTCTTCTTGGCCAATGAAACCAATATCCTTTATCAATTGAAAAAAGCACTTCCTACTAATCAATTTTCCAAATAATTAGAGTCTCTCAAATGCCCTCAATAACTTTAACTGCCATAAGGGTAATCCGTGTACCTTATTTTACCGCATACTTATGGTATAGTACTTTCTTCTACCCCCTCCCTCTAACTAAGTTGCTTCTTCAATTATAAGGCAACAAAAGATCGATGACATATTGATTATGATACGACCAATAGTGATTCCACAAATTGATGTCTTCCAAGAATTGAGTTTTCTGTTTTTAAAAGTCAGGAATATTTGAGGAGGATGTTCGATTCTTAACACAAGAAATAAGGAAGGAGTAATCTACACAATAAAAAAGTGGGAGAACCTCATTGTATTACAATAGCATCGATGCATTGCAACGGCTACTGCAATCAAGATATAAGAAGGGAGGAAAACAGGAGCAAGAAGAAGAAGATGACTACAAATGCAACAAGGTGTCTTGTCAGATAACAAAAATGTCTAATAATATATCCTATTTGACTAACGGGTTAAAGTACTATTGTGTTGAAGTAACCTGTAGTGACGGGATTCAGTATGGAATACAAGCTTATGGAGAGGAAGCTGTAGACTTGTATAAAGTAGCACACAGATATTTTGATGTTGAAAAAAATATCAAAGAAGGACAAAATACTATGTTTAGTAGGAATCATTAATCCAATATATTTGATAATAAATTACTACGAATTTATCCTCTCTGTACTATTACAAGCTTTTCTAAAATTGCTCTTGTGATTTGCTCTGTTATAGGTAATAATTATCCTTCATGACAATACACACGATCATTTTGATTAAAAATATGTTTTACGGCAAGTCTCTGCAGTAATTAATAATTGAGATTATCAACTATACAGAACATGAAAAATTGGTTTATTATTTCAGGTTTAAATAGCTCTACAGTAATTTTAAATTTAGCAATGGAAACAGCACAACAAAGTCAAATTGTAACTATTACGCCAAAGGCAGCAGAGAAAGTTGTTGAATTTATGAAACAAGAAGGCAAGGATAATC
>JAREAI010000145.1:0-6642 GCA_029240435.1 Nitrososphaeraceae archaeon
AGGGAGATAACTAAAGTAGATCAGCTTTTAGCATTCGAATTAGCAAAATATTTGGACTTATACAAATTTAAAAACAAAGATAAGGTACAATCATAAGTAATGGATATGGCTCTGATATCGACAGAAGAAGCAAAGGCCAAATTATTAGATTGTAAAATATTATTAAAATATATGGTATTTCTTCAAAATAATGGATTCTCAGACTGTGGCAAAGGCCAAATTATGGGACAAGCAGCATTATTAGAAGAATATCTTAAAGAAGAGGAACAGAAACAATACAAAGGACCTTTTGATAAACAACATAAACATATAGAAGAACATGAAAAACAGATAATAACAAAAAGTACAGAGGAAGTAGGAAAAATCTCTGAAACATTTCGAGAAAATACTACTAATATCTATAAAGGACTTTTGAGACAAGTCGGAAATATGATGGAAAAACCCAAAGATATTAAAGATACTAATTCCAATTACGCAGTCAAAAAGAATGATCCAAAACTACAAACATTTCAAGAAATAACACAACCCATAGGCGATGCTACGATAAATGGGAAAGAGATAGGAGGATCGGGAGAAAATAAAGAAATGACTGAATCATGGCGCGATAAAATAAAAAGGATGACTCAAGTTGACATTAGATAATTTCATTTACACATTTTCCGCCAATATTAAGCAATAAGCGTCATTGTCAAAACTCTATAACAACATTATTGAAAATACAACATCGTACTCATAAGCATAGGTTTGCAATATTATTTTAGAAATGATTATGGGCATAACAAATTTTTGTTTATCAAACCACCTAATTGGCAGGATTAACAGCTAAGTATAATTCATTTGCCATCTTCTGTCCTTTCCCTTTACTGTATCTAAAATGAATTATACTTATTCCTAATCAATAATATTTGATAATTGATTAGTTTATTATTAGTCTTTTTTTGTATCCGTATGCACCTGAACATCAACATCATTTGATCTTTAGCTATCTGATGATGTGTTGGTGGTGGTATGATGACACATTAAACATAATATTGTCCATACATATATCTACTGAATTTTTTAGGATTAAAGCTTGTCAACGTTAGCTGTTATTATTATTGTCTTTATAATAATCTTCAATATACTGCTGTCTAGGCATTGACGAAATATGGTTATTGAATTGGCGGTCATGAAGTGTTGTTGTTGTTAAATTATCCTAAACTAGAAGATATTTGTTAGAATACCTTTTTGAAAATTCAATTCAGGCATAAGATCCAATATCAAAAAAGTTTATGCCTGTTAAAATAGCATAACTCTTTCTTGAATTATATTTTTTGATTTTAAGATATTCTTCATTATTGATCTTAAAACTATTAATAAGATAATCTAATCTTTCTTTTCTTTATTGGGATTTTCTAACTCTATTTTGTTAAGTTCTAAAACAAGCATCTCTTTTACTTTGAAATGTCTTATTTCGAACACAAATATAAAGAATCATTCTAGAGAAGACTTGCACTATTATTGCTACTTTTGCTATTCTCTGCTATTTGTCAGTTACCTCTGTTATCATCTGTCATCCGTCTATGTATAGTATAATCTGGAATTAAATGTCAATAAGAGAAAAACACACACACTGCCATGTACATTTACAATAATTATAGTCGCTCTTTATATTCTCTATTGACCTAGTAAAGCATATGTTCTACATTATCTTTTTTCCTCTATTTATCTCCTAATTCTATCAGGCTGATCTCGAATGCTTGACAGTATAAGATTTAATTATCTTTGGAATTTTCAAATATCTAATGCGCAATGTACCATTTTGTCATGCTCGCCTTTTTTTCGCAACATATCTCCATGCCATTACTTCCTTCATGAAGCCAGATGGCAACATTTCTTCATTATTGAACTCAAACTTGTTTCGATAAAATTCCTTTAATGTTACTCTGTCTATAATAGTATTGAATTTGGTCAGCATATCTTTCTCTAGGTAAATATCAAGATGTAGCTAATAAAGGGACAAGATTGACATTGGGCAAGCGGTTTCCGCAACAATATCACTTCAATCTATTGGTTCAAATATAATTGCGTTAGTATAGTTTTAAAGCTTTTACAAAAAGTCCTAACAAAGCGCTCGGAGGAATTTTAACTTATGTTGAAAATGATTTTATTCTGTTGTATAAAACTATTCAATGTCTGTGATGGGATTGAATTTACTGCTAAAGGTGTTCAGCTACTCATAGTAAATCGTTGAATTTAATTATGCAGGATATCATAAAAGTAGAGCAATATATAAAATAACTAATAAGTTCCAGTACTAAAAGCAAGCAGAATAAAATAGTACTACATACCTCTACTTTCTTGATTAGATATAAAGTACACCCGCAACGATTTTACTAGAAATAAAAAAAGTACTATCTTATTGGGTATAGTGATTGTAGCTTCATTAACAATCTATTTTTCCATTTCATTATACTTTTTTCCAGCCTTTTATATGTCAAAACCTTTTTTGTCAAAAGCAGTGCCTGTTATAACGAATGTCACGATGTCTGCATTAGAAGTTCGACTTGGAAAATCATTTAATATATTGGTGACAAGCACTAATCAAGGAGATACAGCAGATATTCAGATAGTTTCTATATCCTTCCCTAATCTAACAAGGATAGGTAATGGTAATATTATAACAATAACTAACCGTAATTTTACTCAAGAACCTGAATTCATTGAAATAGGAGATAATATAGGGTCCAAATATTCAGGGCTATCTGAGATTACTACTGCAAAATATCCTTTTATCGAATTTTTTAGCAGACCATGGAAAACAGATACCATTTATCAATCAGAGATAGAAATAAAACCACCTGTTGTAGGTAAGTTCATGATATTTATCAAAGTTGTATCATTACCATATAATAACGAATTTTCGCATTATCCTCACACAGGAATCAAAGACCATCAAGAGGAATTTGTAGAGGCATATTATGTAAATGTAAAAAATTAAAACATTATATTTGAAGTAGATGAATATACATGTGCTAGAGGACAAGTAGGGTATATATCATGAATAATAACTTTAAAACATTCTTTAGAAAAGACAGTAGTAGAAGTACCAACAATATTACATCCACTATACAACTGATGCTACATTTTAATGAAAAGGCTAAAAGAAACCCTATTACTGGTTATATACTAGTAAGCCTTGGTGTTTTATTATCTGCCAGCTCTGGTAGTTGGGATATTACAAATCATCTTCTAAATAAACCTGAAACATTCTTTTCTCCTCCCCATGCTGGAATATACATTGGAGTGGCCCTAGTCCTTTCTGGATCAATAATGGTGCTATCACGTTATTATCGCAATTCTTCTAATATTAGCAATAAGTATCACTATATCGATAAGTTAATAGATTTACCTTTGCCTATGAAGTTAGTTATCATAGGAGTTGTCATGTTAGTTTCGGCAGGGCCTTTTGACTTTGCTTGGCATTCTGCTTTTGGCTTAGACGGCTTGCTAAGCCCTTCACATTCTGTACTTACAATTGGTATGGCAGTAAGTAGTATTGGAGCTCTATTAGGAATGCTATCAAGCAATAATGATCAGAATAATAATGACAATAATAAAAGCAGAAAGTTCAATACCTCTATAACAAATAGTTCTTCCTTCCCCTCCTCCTCTATAGTTGATTCAACAAATAATGATGATAATAATACAAGTCATGCAGTATCTCCAATTCTTATAATTATTGGAATTATCCCAATATGGATTACAGTTTCTGGGCTAATTCACATGGCATCATTACCATTTTCAGATACAGAACACTTTAATTTTAACCCTGATCCTACTCTAGCTGCAATAATCGCAACACTAGCCTTTCCATTTATAGTGTCTTTCATCTTGTTTTCTTCATTTCAACTTTCTGTCAGAAGTAGAAGAACAAAAAGAATGTTTGGTATACTCTCTATTACTGGTATAGTCTTTATTATCATCAACTTAACTACTGCAATACTTACAAACGAATATTTGATTCCAACTATTCCATTTTACATCCTAAATATTATTCCAATTGTAGCAGTGGATATATTATTATCAAAGTTATCTACACCAAAGACAAAGATAGTTAATTACGTAGCAGGCGCCGTAATTGGCTCAATCTTCTTTACGCTCTATTATCCTTTGATAACCCATACATACAATGAAGTTTTATCAAATTCCCAGACAGTCTGGCCAAGCCTTACAAGTTCAATATATTTTAAAATGATTGATAAGATATATCCTTTAATGGTTATTCCAGCCGCGGTAACAGGGATCATGGCTACAATTATTAGCTCTAAGCTAATTCAAGACAAGAACTAAAATTAAAGATATTTGCCAGGAGCATCACTTAGAGAAGACAAAAAACAACAAAACAGATTAAGACAATCAATATCTAATCATGATGGCAAGCCAACAAAAGATAAGGCACAATTACCTATTCCTTCTGCACTCAAATCTCTAATGAACACCCTCAAAAGACACATGACCAGTGCTGAGATTGAGCTAAAGGGAACAAAAGAGGATGCAGTAGTAGAAAATGCTGAAATTGTGTTTTATGATTTGCTTATTCAACTTGTACATAAAACCAATGTAGAGGGAGAAGTAGTATCTGTCTTGACGCAGATCCTAGATGAATAAAAGTCTATGGTAGAATGGATAATGTCCAATACACCAGTCATGCCTACTCAGCTATGGCCAGATATTGAAGCATCTATTACCAAGAAAGAAATAGATGAAGAAAAACAAGTACAAGTGCATTAAAGTGATAATATAGTTAATGTTATTGCTAAAATACAATAATCTCCAATTACTTCGCTAGTGGTCTCCATTTATTAAGCTCAGAAATTATGGCAGGAGATCTCTTTTGAAGTCTACAATGCTTTATTAGATTAATCTATAATTGGATAGGTTTTATCCATTTCCATATTTGCCATATCTATTGATTTTACTGTTTGAGATCTATGTGCTGATTCTCTTACTGGAGAAGAAATTATTGTACTTACATTAACTCTATAATAATCAAGCTTATCTGGATCGTACTTCTGTACAATTTCAATATTTTCACCTTTGTTTATTCTTTGCATGATAACGTTACGATGGACATAACTTGTTATATATGAATAGCCGCGATGTTTTGCCTCTTTGAGGAATTCTATTCTAAGGACGTGACCTCCAGTTTCTCCCCAGAAACCTGGCTTGATACTGATCCATTCCATATATGCAGTATTCTTTTTTCCTAAATTCTTGTCATGTGTTCCGTGTCTAAGTTGGTAATTCTCTAATGGTCCGCCCTTTACATAACCTACAATTTCTCCTAATGCGCCGCTGTCCTCCTCCTTAACTCTTAAGGTGATCAGTATTGTATCATTGCGATTAAGCAACATTCTGAACCTTTTTTCACTCTTAATGCCTATCGGAACATGTGATTCTCTATATATATCAAGCACAGATTCTCTTGTAGCAGTCTTAAGGCTATCTTGACCTTCAATTTTTTCTATCACAGTTGTCAGATTTATTTTCCCTCTTCTAATTGAATTCCTTATCTCAATCTCTTTTAACCATGCTTCCTTGAAAGCCGCTACATTATCAAAGAAGTTCTTCTTATATCCAGTTGGGACTGCGCACAATACGCGTTCAAACATTTCTTTCTCCTCCTTTAAGATGCTAAAGTACTTGACAGATTCTTCATTTATCCGTGAAGGATGCCATCCAAGCGCATGAGCATTGGTACGTGCAAGTTCCATAGAACGTTCAAAACCACCCAGCGCGTAGCCTGCAATACGTTCTGAAACAGACAAAAACCATCCTAGATCGTGATAATGTTTTCTTGTCTTGGTATCGTGGTTAGCAATTCCTGCATAAGTGAATAATTCTTCCATTCTCTTTTCTGCATGTTCTGCTATCTTACCCCTAAAGGGATATGCAGTGCGATGAATTATTGCAACTACAATGTCAATGTTTATTCCAACAGCTTTAATGAAGCCTTTTATCTTATCGTCATTTCTCAAGAACCATTCAACAGAATCCTCATGAGGTTTATCAAACTGTTTTAAAGGATCATAGTCGTGAAAAAGAGCAGCTACAAACAGATATTTAATGTCTTCTTGACTAAATTTATTCTCTTCATTGTGTCCATTAGCTGCAAGTAAAGCAAAGTAAGCAGCTTCCAGTTCATGATCTATATTATGATAGCCATAATAATCTGATCCAAGTCCCTTCTTTGAAAATTCAGATACTGCGTGTCTTATTATTCTATGGATCCATCTATCTTGAAGCCCCATCATTGTACCCAATTGAATTATTTTGTCTTTTAAAATTGCCTCCCTAGCAATACCAATGTTATATTTCAACCACCAAGGAAATAATTTCAAGCGTTTGTAAAACTCGTAATATGCTGGTAGAGGCTCGGCTAGAGGATTAATGCTCAATAAACCCTTTCTGCTGGTAGTAGTATAATCATTACCATAATCATTGTTATTATTATTGATTTTATCTTCAGACAAGAAACCCATACTTATCTTCCTCTGCTTTACTTATGATGATGTGAGAGTTCTTCCTATAAAAACATGTAGTAATTATTTCACAAATATCAAATATTTGTAATTTTATCTATCTTAGTACACTCAATGA
>JAREAI010000146.1:0-6632 GCA_029240435.1 Nitrososphaeraceae archaeon
ACATATAGGTAGCCATCAGGTCCAACCTCCAAATCACTAATTCCAGCAAAGCCTTCTCCAAACACTATGTCTTCCGTACCTGTCTCCCTTGTTTCTGCAATTTTATCTTCCAATTCTCCTGCAAGTACAAGCTGAGTCCTATCTTCATTTAGATCAAAATGGTAGATGTTGCCAGTTACTATACTTCCTACAAATATATCATTTTGATATTGTTGTCCTAATCTATCAGAATGTAAAAATATGAGGGCAGTAGGACCAAGAGTAGTACGCCATTCAAATTCAGGATCACTATACGCTCCTCTCCCATCAAAATCTACCAGACCTACTGGAGTGAAGTCTTGATCATTATTGTCGGCAGAAGATGTAGACATTCCTTGTACCTGTGCCCATCCACTATTGAATCCCGGTTCAACCAGGTTAATCTCATCACCTTCGCCTGGACCATTTTCAGTGTCCCATAGATTACCAGTTACAGGATCAAAATTAATACCAAAGCTATTTCTTATGCCATAAGCATAATAGAGATTTAGAGGAGGTTCATTTCCTAAGATACTATCACTATGTACTGGACTACCATCTTGTGTAATTCTCAGAATCCCACTTCTTCCATCTGGCTGTACTCCTCCAGGAAAGTTCTGGGCTAAAGTTTCAGATTCTTCACTTTGATAAGTACCGTCAATATCTCCCACTGGAATATACAGGTTATTATCAGGACCAATAACTATTGCTCCACCATTATGACGAGGGCCAGGAGTAGCAGGTAAATCTAGCAAGAGTTTAGGATTTACTAGTTTGTCATTCACCAGTTCATATCTATAAAGTCTATTGCCTATAGGATCATTTCCTTCATTAATATCTTCTCTATCTACTGATTCTGTTTCAGTAAAATAGAGAAATACATAGGTATGTCCAGGAGTACTTGTAGATACTGCAATACCACACATACACCTTTCCTGTGATGCTCCTACATTGACATCTAGTGCTGGTTCTGGAAGCGTTATGCCATTTACAATTCTTTGAACTGTACCCTTTTCTTTTTCCAAAACCAAGAAATCTTCAGGTCCAAGAAATGCCATCGTGGTAGGAAATTCAAGTCCTTCTGCGACTGTTTCTACTCTTAGGGTTGTATCTCTGATATTTGTAGTCTCATCACCGATTGCGGCATTAACATCTGGTATATTTTGCTCTCCCTCTATGCTTTCATCTCCATCTTCCTCTTGGCCAAATACTAAGTATTCAACATTAAGGGCGAAAAGAGAAAATAGCAAAGTTGTTATTAGACAGAGTAGTTTCAATGATATACTAAAGATTTTATTATTTATTAAACATACTAAACGTGTTGATTTATACAATCTTCTATCAAATAACTTAGATTCGTGACGGATAATCACTATCTTTTTTTGTGGTTATGAGCACGCGGGCTACCAGCTCTTTAATAGAAGGCGTTTATCAATCGTCGCAGCTAAAGACATGTCCTTTTAAGATTATTGGAAAAAAATGGACTGCCTTAATTTTGAGAGATATGTTAAGAGGTACAACACAATTTAATAGATTTCTTAATAGTAATAAGGAGTTGACACCTAAGGTACTCACAGAAAGATTGCAAGAGCTTCAGAAATTAGGAATAATAAAGAGAAAAATAGTTTCAGAGTCTCCTATCCGTATAGAATATACTCTTACAGACATGGGAAAACAACTTGAACCAACATTGCTTGCAGCTGCATCATTTTCTATGTCTTGCCTTCCAAAGATAGTTTTCAAAGACGGAAGACCACGAAATGCAAAAGAAATATGTACTCTTTAATCTGAATAATCCCTCATAATTCTGTCTACCGTTTACATGATTTGATTTCATCTTTTTGATATGCTAGTCCATCAGAGAAATGCTTTTGAACCATACTATCCATTTCTAATAAGAAATCGTTTAAATATTGCTAGTGATATCACTAGTAATATTGCTAGTGATATGAATAGCACACGTAGACAACAAAATAAAGAAATCATTCTTATCATTGATGACGAGTTTGGTATAGTAGATTCAATTAAAATCTGGTTAGAGCGATATAATTTTGCCGTATGCGGATTTACAGATCCGTTGCAAGCATTAGAGTTTTTTAAACACAATTCGGGCACAATTACTCTTGTTTTATCAGATATCAGAATGCCTCAAATGAATGGATACGAACTTGTAACCAAAATAAAAGAGCTACAACCCAAGGTCAAGGTTATCTTAATGTCTGCATTTGAAATCAATGACAAAGAATTTTCAAGAATGCTTCCTTCAGTTGAAATTGGCTTAATTTCAAAGCCCGTATCAATGAAAAATCTCGTAAAGCATATCGAAAACATTACAAAATAAAGAGGCTTATAGAAGCAGGTATATGAAGAATATAGTAATATCTTAATAAGATTTTGAGTGCAAGTCTTTATTGTAGAGGGAAGAAGTGAGTAAAAGACTTGAGTACGCTAATGAAACCAACACTACTTCCGATAGATGAATGCGAAGAGTGGATATGGGATATTTTAGATTCTACAAAAGACTGTGGCTTTGAACATATTGCTGATGAAAGCAGAGACTTTCTAATTTTCAACACAAATGATTTCCATGCGGACACAAGGGCCTTACACAAGATAAAAAGAATTACTGGAATGAGACTCGTACAGATGAGTACTCATGGTGGAAATAGTCAATTATGGTTTTATAGGTCACGCAATCATAACACACAACAGCACTCATAAGCCTCATCGGTTCCGTTATCATTTCCATGCGGTAATAACTTGTTTATTTTTTAGTCGGTAAACCGAAATTAGATTTATCTAAGTATTTTACCTAGTGTTAGTAGTCCCTGCATATCAGGAACCAGTCTTAAGTAAACCTAGTAGACATATGATATATCTGACTTTACAATTGTAAACGTCTGGAGTTATACATATGTCTATCTATCTCTAAGGTATGGCAGAAAAATCCACTTATACTGATAATAATGTAATGGTTAGCGAAAATGAAAGAAGGAGAAGAACAATAACACTTCACAGCCACCATAATGGCGGTAGTCTCCGTAAGGAAACTGCAAAACATACTCTTAGGTGCTTACTTGGATGCAATATTGGTGAGGGCATAGGAGCAGCAATAGGTTTTGTGCTTGGTATGGATATGACTTCAACTTTGATTTTAGCAATAGGACTAGCATTTGCAATGGGTTACGCTTTCACTATGATTCCTATGCTCAAAACAATGTCATTGAAACAGGCAGCAAGAGTAACAATAATTGGAGATACAGTAAGTATTGCCGCCATGGAAACTGCAGAAATCTCCTTAGCATTGCTTATACCAGGGTTTATGCACGCAGCATTAACAGATTCATTATTCTGGATGGGGTTGGGAATAATACTACCTGCAGGTTTTGCAGCATCATATCCAGCTATGTATTGGGCTATGAGACGTGGACAACAACAAGGACTAAGGAGAAGCATAATCAATAAACAATAAACGCAGTAGCATAATCCTTTCTTTATTTCACCGTTTGGATCAGAAGATGATGAGGTCTGTAACTACCTATAGGATCATACTATCAAGAGTTTACACACATCATCCTCATATTTTCTGACTGGTCTTTGACATTGATTTTTTCCACATAAGACCACCTAGAACTCCAACCCAAATAAAATAAATTATCATGGAGATACCAATTATAGTTGTTAGACCGCCAAAACCCAGATAAGCTACTTCTAGGCCAGCATAAATGGTGATAGCACCTGTAACAACTCCTGCTCCACCAATCCATTTGCTAAGAATCTTGCTCTTTACAATTGCAACACCAAAGATCACTGCTACTGTCCCTTGGAGAATACGAAAAATACTATTGGTACCATACTCAATAAACCTAATCCCTTCTGCAACTCTCAAGGGGATGGCTTTTTCTTCAGGAGGAGCAGCAACCCAAGAATCTACTGCCCTCTTCTGAGCAATTCCATCTACAGTCTGAAGAACGGCGAAGGCACTGGCTGTCATTATAGCCAGTGCAAGACCAATCCACGCTAGTATAGAAGCCAAGCTTAATTCTGATTGCATAAGCAAGCGGTAGAGAGCTACAAATCCTCCAGCAAAAACCATTATTACACCTACAAATTGGCCAATATGAACGGCTATCCATGAATCATCACTGGCATACTCCGCAAATACAAGAGGATGGTTAGATGGATCTTCTGTTGAAGGATGGATTGCGGTGGATACAACTGTTATAATCATACCTGCAAGGAATGCAATTGAACCAATTCGAAGCAAAGGACGCTGAAATTGAGGGGGTTTTTGTGCCATGTTAAAATAGAATCCTATATTTGAGTAACAATAGAAAATATGGAGCGCATTTTACCTTTTTTAACTCTTTTATTCCTACACAGGACCCCATTCACTACCAATTATTCTATCCCATTCCTAGGGCAATAAGCTATCATCAGAAAACAGGAGGAATAAAAAAGGGAGGATTAGTTTAGATTCTCTACCGCTAATGCGGAATTATAAATGGGAAGCCAGTAACACCGAAGCTGCCACTGCCACTATTACTTACCACCATGGCTGAATGTTCTTTATGCATCTTATCCAATTCCTTTTGAGATACTTGTTGTGTTTCCAATATCTGTCCGTTTCCTGGATCAGCTTTAACCCAATAGAATTTCATTTCTGGTGTAGCAAGTATAATTCTATACGCAAAGTATCCACCTTCTTCAGAACCAAACGCTGCCACTGCAAATGAATCATTACCTACCGACTTCTCTGCAGTAGTCATGGCTTGAGTTAGAGATGCATTAATTTTAGATTCAATTGCTTGGAAGATAATTTTTTCTAAGTTGATTGTTCCATTGTTGATCATCTTCTGCTCATGTTGCTGCTGTTGTTGACCAGACGTCGTATTTCCAGCCCATCCCCCTACATGATCTCCCATCATCTGAGTGTTAACACTAGGTTCGCTGATAGATATTGAGGCACTCATCACAGTTATCATAGTAGCTATTGCTATTATGTTGGCAGCCAATGTCTTTGCCCTTGTATGCTCCACTTGGTCAGTCATTATCTTAGCGGCTAAGATAATGATAGACTAATATATATTTATTTCATATTGTATTTCAATCATGTATGAATAGGGAGGAAACAATTCGGACTATCGTTGATAGGTTTAGAGAAATGTCCACTGAATCAATCATGTTTCATCAGACTGTAGCAGATGAACTTGGCTTGTATATCACTGACCATAAATGCATGGATATTATCCACCGTTATGGAGCCATGCCAGCTGGAAGGCTAGGGGAGATGACTGGCTTGACTACTGGTGCTATAACTGGAATGATTGACCGGTTAGAAAAAGCAGGCTATGTAAGAAGGACAAATGATCCAAAAGACAGACGTAAAACCATTGTGGAGCCTGTCAGAAACAAGAAATTGGAAAGGAAAATTGAAATGATCTTTATGCCTCTCCATGAAAGAATGCATAAGTTTCTATCTTCCTATTCTGACAGTGAATTGACTCTCTTGCTTGATGCCATGACTAAACTTATAGCGCAAACACGTGAAGAGTCAAAAAGATTACAGAACCTGTAACGGCAAGTCCCCTTTTTACACAAGAATATATTTCTGGGCTTTTACAATTGTAAATCATAATAAAGGGATTGGCACAAATAAACTGAATATAGGCATGCCAATTCAACTTGATAATTATGATGTAGCGATTCTAAACTCATTACTAAAAGATGGCCGTAAGTCATTTCGTGAGATCTCACGTGAGACTGGTATCACTACCCCAACAGTCAAAGCAAGATTTAGCAGGCTTGTCAATGTAGGTTTCATAAAATCCGTATCTCCTATTCTTAATTTTGAACTTGTAGAAAAGGAGAGTACGTTGAGGCCAGAGCTTGATAAAGAGCACAATAAAGTTAATGGGAACTCTAGAGGACTAGAAAATGGAAACAAGAAAAATAACAAACTAGATCTCAGTCAGCAACCAGATAGTAAATTCAAACTCAGAAAAGGATTAAAGATTAAGCTAGATTGTGAATTCTGCGGTGGACCTATTTCAGCAGAGCCACATGTTTTCAAGTTTGCAAATTATGAGAGATTCTTTTGTTGTAATGGATGTATGTCTGGATATAAGCAAAAATACGCTGGAAGAATAGAATCAATAAAAAGGAAATTTGCAGGAATTGAATAAGATAAAGTGAACTAACCTATGAATGAAATGGAAAAGGCCTATTTCAAAGTAGTTGGCATGTACTGCATATCTTGTAAGTCTGTCGTAGAAAAGCAACTCAAGAATGAAAGTGGCATCAGAAGAATAGATGTGGATTATATGACAGACAGTGTTGTTGTAGAGTTTGATCCTTCAATTATAACAAAGGAAGAAATTAAACGTAGGTTGGAAAAGTCAGGTTACAATTTCGTCAGAACAGTTCACTAGTCTTTGTTATGTCCAATCAGGACATATGGTTATAGAATATACTTTTACTTGTCACCTCTTTGATCTCATCTTTCACTGGAGGTACAAGGTTTTCATACTTAATATCATGCTTCCTTTATTAAAATGGTTTATCTAGATTAAAGCGCATAAATAGATTGTGGAAAATAGCAACATTGATTCCAG
>JAREAI010000397.1:0-3275 GCA_029240435.1 Nitrososphaeraceae archaeon
GGTTGTATCTCTAATTTATGCATTCTCATGCCTTCTTTCATTGTTTGTCTCTTGCAGCTCCTGCAACTATACCGTAATGTGATTTTTTTTGTAGTTTTGGCAGTCCTCTTCAATTCAGGAAACTTTTGACCACCATAACCTTTTTTATCTTCTGCGTGTCTGCGTGTACCTTCTGCAGTCTTTCTGTCCCTTCCCTTCTTATAAATACTTACAGACTGAACTGTATGAGTTTTACATTTTGGACAAAACTTGCGCAATTCCTTCTGCATCTTCATATTCACACGATATATATTACGCTAATTTAAGGACATCGTTACTGACAACAGTCTCGATACGCATGACTAAGCTTGGCAATTTCATACAAAAATAATACTTAAAATCAATCTAATAATTAGGTAACAGTCATAGAAGAACAGATTTAATCATATGATAAATCATATAATCCTTTTTCCTTCCTAGTTCTCAGCTATTGTTCAAGCGTCTATTGCTTGTAGTTAAAACTTATATTTACCCTTAACGTTTGCATAACGAGGAATATGGAACTATTTAGTAGTTTGATACAACAAATAGTGCCTGCAACTATCGATAGCTTTGGCGTATGGATACCATTGGCATTCGGTTTAGCCGTAGGTGTAGCCTATGTTATCGCTTCAGCTGCACGACGAAGTAGATGATAATTAGATACCCAATCTTTTCTTTTTGAGAGTTTAATATTCTGAAACTAGTATTTTATCTATAATATAGCTATTTTACTTATTTCAGAATGATTGAATACAATTGAATATACACAGATAATTATTGTATAACATACAAAACAAGTGCATCTTCTAAGTATTTACTCTTTTTAAATCAAATATCCAGGACCAGATAAGCAATATTTTCTGTTGAATCGAGAGTCTAATAATTTCTGTCTTGTACACTTTGTGCTACAATTTCTAACAGCCTTCGTCTCATTGACGAAGAAATATGCTCTGGTTTTTATTATCATCATCACTTAGTCAGAGCTTTCTTACTCAGAACCGGCCATAAATAGATAAAAATCTAGTCTTCTTACATCATTAGAAAATTACATAAGCAACATCATTGAGATTTAAGAAATCTTGAATTGATTGGTCAAAAACAACATATCCCCATACCGATACCAAGTCTATATCCATAGAAAAAGTTCTTTTACAGATGAAGTAATCCCATCCTGTTAGACAAACAAGAAAAAGAGAAGTAGGGCAATGGGATAAACAAAATATACTAATAATATTTATCTAATGTTATCATCGAGACCCTAAAAAATCTAAAAACAACCGTTTCTTATTATATCATGTGATTTAGTGTGAGTTTTATAGTCAATGTCGGTGCTACAAAGGAGAGAAAGGTTAAGATTAATTCAAATCAAACAACAAGTTTTCTGTGGGAAGGCGAAAATGTCAAACATTTGGCTGCTACTCCCATAGGGACTGAAGTCTTACTAAAATCTAAGGTGATCTCAGTTAATGGCAGAAGAGTTATGTTTGATGTCGAAGCATTTGACAAAATTGAAAAGATTGGACAAGGGCAACATGAGAGATTTATAATTAATGTACTTAAATTCAAGAATAAATTCGATGAAAAGATAAAGCAGCTAGAGACGACATAATGTGTAAAACTATAAAAGAGGCATAAGAAGAATCAGTATATTCTACTAGGTGATATAGAATGGCCTCAATTCAAACTACTGCTGGCGGAATGCCAGTATTAATATTAAAGGAAGGAACTAAAGAAAACAAGGGAAAGGAAGCTCAAAGAAACAATATTACTGCTGCAAAGCTTATCGCAGAGATCGTAAAGACTAGCTTGGGTCCACGTGGCATGGATAAAATGCTTGTTGACACACTTGGTGATGTTACAATTACAAATGATGGTGCAACAATATTAAAAGAAATTGATGTTCAGCATCCAGCAGCCAAGATGATGGTGGAAGTTTCCAAATCTGTAGATAATGAGGTAGGTGATGGAACAACTTCTTCTGTTGTACTTGCAGGCGCTTTGCTGGAAAAAGCAGAAGATTTGCTAAATAAGGATGTGCATCCTTCAGTAATTGTAGATGGTTATACGGCTGCATCTGAACAAGCATTGAAGTTATTACAAAAGATCGGAATTAAAGTAGATGTTGAGGATAGGGAACTTTTGATAAAAATTGCGAGAACTAGTATGGATTCAAAATTAGTTTCTGATGACAGTCCAATTTTAGCTCAAACTGTTGTTGATGCAATAAAACAGGTATCTGAAAAAAATGAAAGTGATGGACTGAAAATAGATCTAGATAACATAAAGGTCGAAAAGAAAGCGGGTGGGTCTATGCGTGATACTGCATTAATTAAAGGTATAGTTCTTGACAAGGAAGTAGTCCATGCAGGTATGCCAAAGAGAATCGAAGGCGCCAAGATAGCATTGCTTAACTCTGCTCTTGAAATTGAGAAAACAGAAATGAGCGCTGAAATTCGCATCAATGATCCACAGCAGATGCAAATGTTCCTTGACGAAGAGAATAGAATGCTCAAATCCATGGTTGACAAGATAATGGCCGCAGATGCTAATGTTGTACTATGCCAGAAAGGTATTGATGATATTGCACAACACTATCTCTCAAAGGTAGGTATACTTGCGGTAAGGCGTATAAAAGAAAGCGACTTATTCAAACTAGCGAAGGCAACGGGTGCCAGAATAGTGAATAATATAGATGATCTCACAAGCAAGGATCTTGGCTCTGCTGACGTTGTCGAAGAACGGAAGGTTGAAACAGATAGATGGGTATTTATAGAAGGATGCAAGAATCCGAAAGCAGTCACAATCCTTGTAAGGGGTGGATCGCAGAGAGTCGTCGATGAGGCTGACCGCTCCATACACGATGCTTTAATGGTAACAAAAGATGTTGTTGAAAAACCTATAATAGTTGCAGGTGGTGGTGCTCCAGAAGCATATATAGCAAATGAATTAAGACAGTGGTCGAGCAGTTTAGAAGGACGAGCTCAACTAGCAGTTAATAAATTTGCTGACGCAATTGATTCTATTCCACTGGCTCTTTCAGAAAATGCTGGTATGGACCCAATTGACACTATGACTGAATTAAGAGCAAAGCAAAGTAAGGGCTCCAAATGGACAGGCATTAATGTAAGAAGCACTGTAGTCGCTGATATGTTCAAACAAAATGTGCTAGAACCAGTTGTAGTGAAGGAGCAAATTCTTAAATCTGCTACTGAAGCAGCCTGTATGATATTGAGAATCGATGATGTGATCTCCTC
>JAREAI010000013.1:0-23832 GCA_029240435.1 Nitrososphaeraceae archaeon
AATCTAATTCTCGCTTGTTTAATATATTCAAGCTTCGGAAGCATTGTATATAGATTTATTTTCTTTTGATGCCGATTTATAATTTCGCATCAGTTACTTCTTTTGTACATTCTCTTAAGGCAAGATAATAATTTACTAAATGTCTTCTAATTCCATAGAATATTCTAATCTGCTAATGGCTTTGGAAATAGAGTCATTTTAAAGATCTTTTACTTTTCGATCCTAAATATTTGATAGCCTTATATACTTTACAAATCAATTCCGTTGTTATTAGCCGCAATGAATTCAAATACTAATCAGTCCAAATGGGACTCCGTTAAAAGATACAAATTGACAAAAATGCTTAATGAACTTTCGAATATATCAGGTCATGGAACAGAGTTAGTGACTGTATATATTCCACCACGACGCCCAATTTTTGATATTATATCTCAATTACGAAATGAGGCAGGAACTGCATCCAACATAAAGTCTGACTTAACTAGGACGCATGTCCAAGATGCGTTAAGTAGAACCATAGAACATCTTAAACTCTTTAAGGAGCCCCCTGAAAATGGTCTTGTCATTTTCTGTGGAGCTATTCCAACTGGCAAAGGTTTCGGTACAGAAAAAATTGAGCTCTATTCTGTTATTCCACCTAAACCCATTCAAATCAATCTTTATCGATGTGATGATCATTTCTGGATAGATCATCTAAAAGATATGATGAAAGATGATAAGGTAATAGGAATATTGGCTTTAGATACCCAGGAGGCCGGTCTTGGGATTTTAACTGGAGATAGATGGGAGGTCATAGATACTCTAACTTCTGGTGTCGCGGGAAAACATAGACAAGGGGGACAATCTGCTAGGAGATTTGAACGCCTTCGCGATAATGAATTAAATGAATTTTATCATAGGGTTGCAGATCATGCTCAAAAAGTCTTTGTCGACCAATTTAAAGTAAGAGGTATAATCATAGGCGGGCCTGGTCCAACAAAGGATAATTTTCTGAAAGAGGAGTATCTTGATTATAGATTGCAGAATAACATTATTTCTACACTAGATTCCTCATATTCTGGAGATGAAGGAGTCAGGGAAATCATTGACAAAATAAATGAGCAAGGCGTAATGACAGAATATCGCCTAATGGAAGAAAAAAAAATATTAAAAAAATTCATGAGTGAGGTATACTCGGGAAAAGGTTTAGGCATATATGGGATCTCCGATGTGATAAAAGCATTGAAAAATGGTATTGCTGACCTCGTAATAGTTACTGATGATATCGGGTATTTGAAATTGGATGTAAAATGTAAAAGATGCGGTAACATTCAAGAGCATTTTATGGATAGGCCACGTTTGATTTCAGCAAGACAGGAAATATTATCAAAACCTTGTCCTTCTTGCGGAGCAGTTGACTTTGAAAGTAGTGAAAAAGATATTGTCGATTACTTGGAGGAAATGACTATCATGACAGGTAGTAAGCTAGAAATTATATCAGGTAGGACGGAGGAAGGAGCACAGTTGGCTAGCTTAGGAAAAATCGGCGCGCTCCTGCGATTTAGGCCGACGTCTGTATAAAAGATTATAAAATCATAGTTATCACTAGCTTCGAGTATTTTCATAGGAATCACACAATTCTTCTGTCCTAAACGCAGATTATGTATTATATAGAAAATATTTTACAAGTCAGAAAATAATAATCCCACAATTAGATTGTTATACTAGAGAGAAACGTACTTTCTTACATTTGAGATGCATTAGAATAGCTATACTAGATAGATTTTGCGTATTGCAAAATTTATAATGTTGAAGAGTTATGTCAATGCATATCTTAAGATTTTGAGTATGCCTTTTCTTAATTGTTAGTTACAAATATCACTTATTAGGTCCACATATAGTTCTCATTGAAAACCAATAATATGTAGGGGTAGTTAATTGTTATTTAGTATTACTTTATACATTTATTCTTCTATTTTATTAATTAACTTGGAATGAAGAAACAATGAAATACAACATAAACAAAATCAAAATGTTATTACATCATGTCATATAGAAATGTTTATACGGTCGATAATCGGCTTTTGAAATTAATTTGTAGTGTATAATATCTTTTTTAAGAATTATTTCCATTATAACCTATGGACATAGATCGGCAACAAAGACAAATTCGCAAAGTTATGATAGTTGAGGATGAACACGATATACTTCTATTATACAAGGATTATCTTAAGACTAAAGGATATTCTGTAATTGCAAGCTCAACAACGGCCGATGCAGCTTTAGTAGATTTCGAAAAATACAAACCAGATCTAATAATAATTGACTATAAACTTCCAGGGATAAAAAATGGTCTCCAAGCTGCAAAAGAGATCTTGACCAAATCCCCATCTGTCCGAATATTGATAATAACAGCTCATAAAGATATAAAGAATGAATTGAATAATGATGACTTTTTCCGGAATAAAAGGATCGAAATAATAATAAAACCTGTTAGGCTCGCTAGACTAGCTTATATTATTCAAGAAGTTTAACTAGAAATCAACTTAGTAGAACATATAGTTTGTAAGGATCTGGTCGATCAACAAGTATAATGCAAATGAAGGAATTAACATCGAACTATGTGCTTCGTTTTAATCTATTAGTATATATATAAAATATATTCATTGAATTGCAATATTTAGATAGGAAGTTGAAATTTTTACTTCCAAGGTTTTGCAATACTGTTTAAGCAATCAGTATCAACACATTAACCTACATTAAATCGATGTATGTTCCTCTGCCATATTTCAAACTTTAGAAGAAACCTAATACTTGTTGTTGGTTATTCCAATGTGTGCTGTTCAAACGAGATCTATCTTTTATTATTCCAATTCTATTAATAAAGATGAAGATGTATGTTGTGAAAAGACTTGGAAAAAATGGAACTTGGAACACTATTACTCTAATTGATAAAAATGGATCATTTAGAGGAGAAGCAAGATTTGAATCTGAGAAAGAGGCGTTTAATTATCTGGAGGAATATAAGAAAAGGATGAAAAGTCCTCAGGAACTCAAAGTATTTCCAGAGCCATAGAGACAGTATATAATCTAACAAGACATTATGCGTCTACTTTTTCAATCTTTTTTGATCCAATTATTCACTGGGTTGTGATTACATTTCAACTCCACTTGCGCTCGATGGATGGTGATAAATCTTATTACATCATGGGATAAGAGACGACTCGAGCACTACTTTTGTGTACTAATAAGATATGTTGCCACAGCTATCAGTAGTTAAAGCGTTTTTTGAGTTACAAACAAAATATCACATTGTGAAATATCTAAAGCGAAAAAATTATTATCATAGTAGCCTATAGACTTAAGTTATACTAGTATTGTTCTGTTCATTACTTTCTGTTGATAATGTATTCATAGTAATTGAAATCTTCATCTTAATTAATGTACAACTGGAAAAAGTTTGCGCTTCTAAATATAATTGGGCAGCACGACATTAGACTTGTTGTTCTACCTCTCCTCAGTCATTATACTCAATTTTTGCCTCCCGATCCGGCAGTCTTGTTGGTTCTGATTGTATTTTCTGCTGCCAAAGCATCATCGTATCCCACTTCGCCTTCAACAAATGTTAGTTCTTGTGCAAAATGAGATAATAGTTGGGATACAATACCATCGGGATATCTAGCAACCTGCGAAGCGATCTGCCTAATTTCCCTGTTGACCTCTGCTTTGCTAGAACTCTCAGCAGAGTGTTTAGATAATTGTTCAATTACTTGCTTTACGTGAGTTGAATTTGTATCAGGATCTGCACTTGCTACTTGTTGTGCAATATCATTAATTAATTTTCTTATACCAATTTTTTGCTGTTGTTCTTGTTGCCCATAGATTCCTACTTGTATTGAAGGTACAATGGATATCCCGCTTAGCAATACTATTAATGATATAATAACTCCTAAATTTGACATGCTTTTTTTGAACATAATTATACAATTACACCTTCTTCTCACCCAATTATAAGACTATATATAGCTATCAATTATTTGATGATGTATTGCTTTAATAATACAGATGTATAAGCAAAGACTTGTTCTCATTCTTTCCTTAACTGACAGTACTTAACATTATCTTAGTTGTTAATCAATTAGCAAGTGATCAATCTTGCCTTTAATAGACTAACTTCAGGTTGCATTTACAGTTATCCTTATAGCAAACAACAATTAATAGCTACATTCAGAGCATTTTCATAGATATGTTGACTTAGTATCATAAGAGCGTTCTACTCATCGCTATTGCCAATTCATTTTTCAAATACTAGTAGATTATTCCTATAGTAAGACCTGAGATAAGTTCCTTATCTGTTGATATAAAACTATGAGTAAAAATTACTTATAATTTATCTAGTATATATTGCAATAGAATTTTCTATAATGATAGCGCATTATGTCCTTGTACATAATGGAGACAACTTATGCTTAATCTATGGAAGTAAATAAGAAAAATAGAGCACTTCTGATTTTTAATTAATACAACCTCAATATTTTTTCAAGTTTAGTCATAGAACAGATGCCTGTTCTTGCAGATTACAAATGAATCTTATGCTAATAGTTTTCCTGAAAGTAAATCAAACTTTGATAATATTGAATGTCCAGTTTTATCTTTGTGATCATCAACATCTGAATGGAAAACAAAACTAGAATTACACTCATGACATGTCCACAGGAAGTTGAGATCATCAGGATGCATTGTAATTTTGATGCTCGCATTTATGCCATTTAAACAACAAAAGAGTAGTTTCTGATTGTTCGCTAAGCATTAATATTTTAATATTTACTCATATTTATAAAACAAACTATTGCATGTTTCAATCTCTATTTCTCCTCATCGCTAACCGTCAAGTTCTTAAGGAATAACTACCATTTTCTAACGGAATATTATGTATACACCCTGCTAACTTAACCAATACTTACGGCTAAAGAATCAAAGCAGATTATGACTGCTAATTAGCATTTCTTGTTGATATAATTTAGCACATAGTAGATGCATTCTCAACAACAAAATTCGATTACGAAACCAACAAAGAAGTTGATTAAAAATTTGTTAAATGCATAGCAGATATGTCTTAACTTCAATTTTCATTGAGACTATTTCTTGCTTTTATCATTGCAAAGACCATAAAAAAGCTGATGCATATGAGTACATTAGTTCTTCTTTTAGAAAGAATCCTTACAAATGGATATCATTTAGAGATAATAAGCTATATCTTATTGTCTGCTGTTTATATTAAAAGCAGAATATTCCTTATCCAGGTTTGTTCATGCAATTACACGAAAAATGGTTTCAAATATGATATTCTATAATGAATTAATAGTAATTTGCTGATTATTTTTAAGGCTAACAATTGTGCATCATATCGGTAGATCTGAGTCACATTACATTTACATATTCCATGAGTTAATATATTTTCTTAAATGACCATATATTAATAATAATTACCTTCTATTAAAAAAAGCCAAAAATATCATTCATCAAGAATTCATTGTAATCCATATTATCATACTATATAATGTGCAAATTTATTATGATTGTGTAGAAGAGAAATAATTGAATTGAATTCAATGTTATTGTCTAAAATTATTGCTTACTTAGAGCCATATGTGTAGTCATTTTCCTTCAATTTTTATATCAATGATAGAATTAAAGATGTATTGTTTAAGTAAGATTTTTTATCCATAAAAACTAAGTAAACTATGTATGGGTAAAAGATCATCATATGATACACCTTCATATGGAATGGAAGCTATCATAAGCACAATAGATAATGAAAAAAAACTGCTTGAGGTATTCAGGACAGAATCTGAGAACCAACGTAAGAATCTTAACTATTTGAATGAGCAGACCAGTAGACTAGGCAATACAAGCAAGAGAAAGAACAGAAATATTATAAAGTTACCAGCTGTTAGTAACATATCTATGGATTGATCTCTTCAATGATAATCTATCATGTAAAATAAGAGTATGCTGATCTTATTTTAATTCTCAAATACATGCTATGAACGTCTTATATTGACATACATCAATAACACCATAAAGTTATACTAAATCTTTTAATTATAAAGCGCCAACTTTCGTTTTGAATAGAAAGATTTACTAACATAAATCAATTATTTTTTGCCTAAAATCTTCTCTCTGCCTATCTCTGACCTATGATGTTTTGACAATGTCTCCAATGACCTAAGCATAAACGGCAAAACTGTAAGAATGATAACTCGAAGATATTTGTCTTCCGTGATGAGGAAATTATAAATGATATCCAAAATAACATAACAGTGATACATTCTTGAAATAACCTATGAGTATTTCTTCTATTGAAGTACTAAAACCACGAAAATCACAAGACTGCAGATGATCTCCGTAGTAAGAATGATGTCTTTTATTTTTTTAAAGTATCCTTTGGGTTTTACTGTTCTTTCTTGAGCTGCTCTAATCCATTTCTGTTCTCGTATAGTCACTAAAGCATATAACTTCACAATTGCTAGTAAAAAATTTACTCCTACGTATACTGGAAGCAACAGTATATCTTTTGGATGTCGTCTCAAATGCGGTATTATTTTTATTCCTCTGCCACAAATCCACAATCCCAAAATAGACAATGCAACAATCCAATCATTAAAATACACTGAAATTGAAAAGAATATAGGGCCAAAGAACAGGGTAAAGATTGTGATAAATCTGTCTATCATATAAAAAGCAAGATACGGATTCTTCCATGCCCAGCCATCCCATAAGCTGATAATATCAGAATTATGACTATTTCTAGACCAGCGAAGTCTCTGACTCCAGAAGGTCTTAAAGTCCGAAGCTGCCGAAGAGAATACTATTGCATTGCTTTGATAGTATGTTTTCCAGCCGTCTCTCTGAACTAATCTTGTAAGGCATTTATCTTCTCCAGATTCCTTTTTTCTTCCAAAAAGGATCTCATTTAGAAATTCATTTAATTTGGGCAAAATTATTTGCCGCCTATATAAGGAGGTTCTTCCTGAAAGACATGTCAATGCTTTTGCCATTGCTGTTTGGGAAGGCAAATCATAATAATTTCTCATATCCCAAAAGATATCTGTCATCTTTTGCCATACAGTATGACGCTCTATAGGATGCTGTCGTGTGGTTACTCCTCCTATTATAGGATTTTGAAATGGCGCAAGCAATTTATCTCTTATCTTATGATCCCATACTGTATCTGAATCTACTAACGCCACGATGTCGCATTTTGATGCTAAGATCCCATCTGCCAATGCTGGTCTTTTGCCAGCTTTTGAAGTAACTATGAGTTTTGCCCAAGGTTTGTCTTGAGCAAACTCCCGAAATACTCTGATGCAATGCGTATCTTTTTGATCTATTACTGCAATCAATTCGTCAGGATTATTTGATTGCCATGAATCCAATGCTGTTCTGAAAACCCTCGGATCTTCATTATAGACTGGCGTTATTAGACCCATAGTATAATTTTCCACTTTATTTTCTGGTTCGATTGGCTTATAATATAGTGAACATAATTTCTTAAATATCCATATCCCCCATCTCCAAATGCCGATTATTCCTAAAGGTATATAGAGCCAAAATGTTTGAATACCTCTAAGAATTGTACTACCAACTTCATCTGTAAATGACGTAGCCCAACTTAAAATGTCAGTTCCAAATGAGTAAGAATCAAACCAATAGGGAAGAAATAGGGATAAGGAAATAACAGATATCATGATAAGTGCCAAGGCAATTGTTGGAAGAAGTATTAGAGAAGAGAAACTTATCCCAAGGCTCATTAACAAATTTTCTTCTCTTCTTCTTTATATATCCATTGCCAATGAAGGATGAACATAGTATTTATCGAATGGAAAAATTTAGTCCTAAATACTTCTTTATCATATATCCTAAAGATATTCTGCTGAGATAAATAGGAACCTTATAAAATAAAAAGATAACGGACAATATATATATCATTTTAACACTCGATAAGAAGGCCTGAGATGGCCAATGACTAAAAAATATGATTATGAAAAAAATTGGAATCATCGGATCCGGTGTTGTTGGAAGTGCAACTGGTAAGGGCTTTCACAGACTTGGTCATGATGTACTATTTTATGATATCGCTAAACAAAGACTACTTACTCTAAAGGAAGAGGGCTATCAAATTGCGTCAAGCGTTAAAGATATTATTGATAAAACGGACATTTCATTTGTTTGTGTAAATACTCCTAATAACAGTACTGGTGAGCAGGATTTATCACAACTCATGTCTGTTCTCTATGACATAACAAATGCACTTCGGAGGATAGATAGACGACATGAGCAGCAGCAACAGCATCCTCATCTTATTGTTTTCAGAAGTACAATGCTTCCTGGAACCATGAGAAGTGTAGTCATTAATTATTTACAAACAAATTGTTCATCATCAAGGATTGGAATAGATTATGATGTATGTTATAATCCAGAATTCTTGAGGCAGAATACCGCTTTTGATGATTTCTTTAGGCCAGACAGAGTAGTTATAGGCGAAGACGGTAAAGGAGCGTCGCAACCTCTCAAGGAGGTCTACCAGCAATTAACTGAGAACATCATCGTAACTAGTTTTGAAGCTGCTGAAATGATAAAATATACTTCTAATTGCTTCCTTTCACTCAAAATATCCTTCTTCAACGAAATCGGACTTGTATGTAAGCAAATGGGAATCGATGATAAAGCTGTCAGTTTAGGTGTTTCCATGGATAAGAGGATAGGAAACTATGGAACGCAATTCGGCAAACCATTTGAAGGAGCATGTTTACCAAAAGATACTGAGGCTCTAGCTGGTTTTATTAGAAATTTGCAATTAAATCCAGATTTGCTTCAGATAGCCCTTGACATTAACCGAAAGATGGAGGAACTAACATCCTCAAAACCGCCTTTCCAACGAAAATAAGAGCTGCCATCCTTTAGATGCTGAATTTTTTTACTTTTGCTAACCGATGTTATGTTTTGGGGTCTTATCTATGCGCTTGCGTTTTTTAAAAATAACAAATAATATTGCTAGCCCTATGACGATAATCGCAAGGAACAATATTGCTGCTAAGGCTGGTTTATTATTGGCTTCAGCTTCAAATTGCTTTAGAGTATAGTATCCATCATAAAGGAACGTGATGTAACCTGATGAATTAGAAGTATAGGCATTCCAAAACGAACCATTTACGTTGATAGAAATTTGTGTGTTCGGCTCAAATCCACCGATCATATACTTTGTTGTGATAGGTAAAGCAGGCGGCGAAATCTCTGACCATTTTTTATATTTTTCATTAGATTTAAAATCGTTAGTAAAAGCAGTTATATTTACATGGTTAGTGGAAGGAATTACACTCATATCATACATATCTAAAATTATACTTTTACTAAATGGCCTTATCAGAAGAGTTGTATTTGTAGGATAAACGGTATTGATTATCTTTTTATTAGAAACTCCAATAATTTTGTTATTAGTATATTGTAATATAAACCTGCTATGATCATCGAAAAACCTCAATGAAGCATTATTAAATAGAGTATCTATGATCGTGTTAATACTTCCTGACTTTCCGTAATAATTATAGTTGGAGTTATTGTAAATTGTATTATCTAGAAGAATATTATTAGAAGCATTAAAAAATTGAATGCCATAACTTGATCCTTTAGTTATATTATTTTTAATAAAAGTATTATTACTTGTGCCTTTGCCTTGAACGTATATGCCATTGCCAATGGATTCTCTTATAGTATTATTTTTGAACGTATTGTTAGTAGAATTTTCATAAAGATAGATACCATTTGAATGGCTACCCTTGATCATATTATGATGAATCGAATTATCGTAAGAGCTTCGAGTAATTATTACACCTAACGAATTTCCATCTATTGTGTTATTAGCAATTACATTTCTAGATGAATTGGATAGTGTTATACCCGAACCTCCATTGTGATAGATTGTGTTGTTCTCAATCTCCGAGCCTACTGTCAATCGGTTCAAGAAGATTCCATTACGGGTGTTATTATAAACAGAGTTATTTTTCATTAAAATATTTTTACATAATTCTGAGCAAAAAATACCATGGTTTGCGTTATTGTGAATTGCATTATTGTAGATTTGAAGATTAGTAGAGTTGATATGAGCAACAACTCCGTGTTGATAACTATTATTGATTGTATTATTTACTAACATAATATTTGATGCATCATCCGATGCGTGAAAGCCTCTGTAATTAAAAGAAAAAGAATTATTAGAAATAATACTGCCATCGCCGGCATAGTAGGAGATACCCCATGTATCTTTCGCACCACCATATCCTAAATAACTTAAATTTGAATTAGTTATGTTCATGTGTCCCGTACTATCCCAAGGTACTACCAAATAACCCCTTGGTTGCGCTTTAGAATTCAACAGAGTATCTGAGTTAATTGTAAAATTCCATGAAGATATTTTTGTATTATCTATGAGCAAATTTCCTTTTGTTGCTATTGAATATGCTCTTCCTGCTGTTGAATTGATTTTCAGCCAGTCTGTATTAGTAGAATTAACAAAAAGGGTTGCGCCTTTTGCTATCAAAATGTTGGCGTTAAGAAACCAATTTTTAGGAGATGTTTGATTCAAAATTTTTGAATTATTTATGATACTATAAAGAGCTGTCATGTCCATCTTCCCTCCACAAATGTTTATTGTCATAGTCCTGTTGTCATAGTTCACACAAAAAGAATTGCTCTTTGGTATGATCTCCTGTTCACCTGTTCTTGATTGATTAACTGACAAAAAACTGACACCATATGCATCATGCAATATGGAACGGAATTTCTCTGATGTTTCGCCTGTAATTGATAGTATTAAGGAGGGTACAGTCGCAATCAACATTAAGAACAAAAACAAAAACAAAAATGTTGGCAATAGTTGTCTCATTAGATTTTCGTTTATATAAACAAACAATACATATGACAGGATCTAATCATTTAACCCTAATGTCACACGTACACCTTTCATAATATAATAAGTACATTTCTTTTTATAGATTTATTTATAAGGATATCAATAATTTTTAGTATATCATTAAAAAACGGAAGCATTTGCCAAGGATTTAAAAGCAGATAGACATATAAAAAGAGAGAGTAAAAGAATCGTTGATTGAATCACAAATTGAACAAAAACATTCACTTGCTTCTTTTTTTTCTATCGTCAATTATTAGTCTTAGTATAGCCACTATCAATACTGCATCAATACATGTCGTATCAGCCCAGCAGACTAATGGCGACGTAACTTATCTTGGAGTTGATATGAGTGGCTTTCATACTCGTAATCCTCAAGCAAGAAATCCTTCTTATGATTTACCAGCAAACTATTTTGAAGATTCTTTTAGGATACTATCAGAAGCAGGTATGAATCATGTTCGGTTTGTGCTGTTTTGGGAATCATACATGAAAGATCCTACTTCTTTTATGAATGAGTTAAACGCTGCTGCAAATGCGGCTGATAAATGGGGAATAAAAGTACTCTACGATAATCACCAATTTCACACATCATCTTGGCTGAATCCCCAAAGAGGAACTGGTTTTCCATCCTTTCTCTTTGAAAATAATCCTGCCTATCCATTAGGCAGTGGAGGTGGAACTCAATTTCCAGCTGCGCAATCATGGTGGACAGACTGGTGGAATAGATCAGTAAAGGATGCTAATGGAAGCGACGGTTGGACATTATTAGCTGACTTTTTGAAAAAAATAGTAACTACTGTGGATGCTCATCCAAGTACAATAGGCTATGAAATACTAAGCGAACCTCAAGTACATAATGTAGATCAATGGGAAAAGGTAGGAAACTTCAATACATTCATTACAAATGAATTGAGAACATTAACCCAAAAGACAATAGCATACAGTATGAATATACCAGTAGATCTAAGAGGGCCGATAGGTGTAAATCCTGAGAATTTGGCAAAAATGGCACCAGATAATAAAACAAATGTAATATTCAAAGTTAGCTTGTATGGCTTACCTTCTCCAGACACTTATCAGGGGGATAGACTTAATACTTTCATTCAGGCAGGACAACTTGCCGAAGTTCCGTTGTATTTTGGCGAATGGAATAACGTAGTACGTCAGAGAAGCATTAATGAAGAGGGCGAAGTTGTAACCCAGATAAGCCCTGAGCTAAGTAATATAAATCAGACTGAGGCTAACCTCATTGTTAAGACATTCAAGGATACTGATGCATGGGGAATGGCATACTGGCAATGGAATATTGATGCTCATCCTATAGCAACTTACAACCTCATTAGGGGTGCTGATGCCACGGGAGCGCCACAAACAACAAATTACTTTGATATTCTCAAAAATGCATATTCAAGTGTTTATCCTGAAATTACATCGGGAAATTCTACAAGTTAGCCTAAGGCATTTTCCAGAGCCTTAACATTTTATATATATATTTTATGTATTTTTGACAAGTGGTGCTATGCACATATTTTGAATTTTGCATAACTTAATCATTAAATCAGGATAAGATATTTGTATTAGGTTCCGTAAATAAACCTGTGGATATATATATACATACCATAAATAACATCTACAAGCTTGAAGGAAATGAAAGCATAAAGTAAATTTTTTAATTTTCTCTGTAATAATGTATAATCCATTATTATAGGTTGAGCAATTAATATTCATCTACAATAATGTTCTTTTATCGTGCTGGTTGATTTGCTGATTGCTGTATGATAAAGAGATGGATATAGAGCAATATAGATTGAACAAGATTCCTATCGTTGGAGAGGGCGCTTAGCAATCAGTATGTTCGAAATTCTCAATGTAATCTGTCTACAGTAAATCTTATCCAATCGAATATCAGAATATTTTATATTTTTTTAAATATGCCCTAATTACTGTTATGAGATTTGAAGTAAAGACATTATTTTCTATAGAGAGCAGTAGAAAAAAATTAGAAATATTTAACAATAAGTTAACAACTGCCAAATACATCAAAATTCTATGTAACTAATCTTGGACTTTTGAATGCAATTGAAGTCGTACAATGGGAATAAATCATGTGCTGTTTGATAAATTTACAGAATTGCCAATTCAATAGACAGAATATTTACTTGAAGTATTAGTGAGCCATTAATATTTATAAAATTCTACTACTGTAAAAGTAAAATAAGAAACAATAATCAGAAGAGACCAAGTCTATCCAAGCAACAAAGCTGTGACGAATTATAAGACATATTAGATTCTATATATCTTCTAATAGTTTGATACTTTTTTTCCATATGTGTTAAATGTTGTTCCCGAACCTCCATATTTTGGAACTGCCCTTTTTCCTAGCTTTCGCCTTTTCTTCAAGAATTTACTGCATACGAAATAATTGCAGAAGAGAAATTATTATTTTCTTTCTGTCTGCATACACTATGGATCTACTATGGAGTATCCTTCTTATGCTTCTGCTGTAGATGCTTATCTGATATAAAGAGAAATGATGCCTGTGCAATCAGTGCAAGCACGACTGCTAATGCAAGACCGATTACATTCATCGTGCTGCCTAAATAAAAAATTAAGCCGATCTGGAGTGTCAAATAAATTGCAGATCCAAATAGAACGTATTTGGTATCTCCTAGGTTAAGAAATTTTGAATTAAGAGTCCAAACTATCATCATAGGAATGATTCCTATGCTCATAATCCTCATGGCATTGAGAGAAGCCATATAGTGAGGAAATAAATTTTGCAATATCCATGGACTAGACAAAAATAGTATAGCAGTAAGGCCTATTGAAACCAATAAACCGAGAAATCGTACTCTTGTCTTTTTTAGACCGCTTGACTCTTCAGGAATAAGATATTGATAAAAGCTAATAGGTATCATTCCTAGAAATAATAGGAATTGAAAACCTAGCTGGTAATAGCCTAATACAGCATAACCAAATAAAGGCGCAATAATAAGTTTATCAAAATACAACAAGAATGCATTGGACATATTGAAAGAATATATATTTAATGAAAACTTGATTTTACTTTTTACTTCGCTAAAATCCCTACTGAACTCTTTCGTAGAAATGAAATATCTTTGGCTAAATATCAGAAACGAAATAATAAAACCAATTGCTATTCCCGTTATTCCTATGAAGTAATACAGTAAAATAGATAAAAAAAGTTGCGATGCTCTTGCCCCAATATTGACAAACGCATATTGTTTGTACATTTTTCTTCCAAGAAGTTCATAAGTGCTCATCATCCAGAATGCCATACCTATGACAAAGAAGCCGAGAATCCAGTTGAAGAAAGCAACTATTATGGCAGCAATTCCGCTAGAAATTAGAATTAGCTGGTTTGCTTGTACATTTATTTTGCTTGAACCCTTTGCAACGTAGGTGGTAACCGTAGTGTTCAAGCCAAGAAGGGCGGCACTTGCTGCTAATGATGCTATGGATATTTCATAATTAGTTTTTCCATATTCATCTGCATTTTGAATTAAGGCAAGGAGTAACCAAAATGCGCCAGTGGCAGCAGCACCTAGCAGATTACCTAAAGTTATGTAAATTAAGCCTTTGTGAGAACTTAAAAATCGCAATCTCATTTATTCATACATACCTATTGTCTTAGATTTTATTTGTTCTTTTTTTTGGCATATAGATATTCATATTTACTTGTTGACTTTTGGCTGAGCAGTTTCGACTACCATTTGATACCATGCTCTCTTGTTACTTTTTATTATCAAACATTTTACTTCTGTCAAAAACTTTTCCAACATGCTTTTCTCTTGTTCTAGTAATTCCTTTGCCGTCTTTCCTCCAATATTGATATGGTGGATCAAATCAGCATAGGGAGGAAACAGAAATGCGTCATCACTATTCTCTATTGCTTTCTTTAATGCAACCTTTGTTGGAAGCTCTTCTATTTGCTCATCACCACCTCTTTCCAGAAAATACAAACTTTTAACTCTAGTTTTTTCCTGAATGGTGACTGATTGTAATAGATTTTCGATCTTAAATTTGGGAGGTTTGATTATTGCCTGTCCTACAGTATTCAGTGTAAATATTGGTACATTATAGTTGGCAAGTTTATGCATAAACTGTCTTCCCTGCTTTGAATGTACTAAACTACGTAATTTATACTGTATTTTATCATGATCATTATCTGCGATTGTGGTAGCTGTTTTGTATGTATGAGCACTAATAGTCATGGCCTTTGGGAAACACAAGGCTTCATTCGGCAAACGCACTATTGTCATATCATCAGATAAAAAAGAAAAGCCATTTTTGATGCACTTTAATACGGTCGTAGTCTTCCCCGTATCTGGAGGTGCAGAAAAAAGAAGACCATGTCCCTTAATGTCAATACAGGCAGAGTGAAGAAGAACAAAACCCTTTGATATGAGTAAAAAACGCAAGATAGGCTCTACTAAGTTTACGTATATGACATGCCTAGATGCAGTTATCAGTTTATTTACAGCAATACTAACTTTATCTGTGAATTCGATTGAAAACTGTGCACCAAAACGTCCAAAGTGCTCAGAATACTTTACTTTGTGATACTCTGGATTGGGATCTGGAATTAGTGTTCTTTTAAAATGTAATCCAGAAGGTATACTCTTTTTTACATTGATGACAAGATCAGCGTCAGCGAACTCATTTGATGCAAAATATTCAAGCTCATATAACGATACTTCTGATTTAACTTTAACTATATCATGAATATTATAACAATACAAACAATTTCACATCCTATTATTTTGGATAACATATAAACTCTTAGCTGATATTTTATATCAGATATACATATCTAATTGGATGTGTATGGCATTCTCTTCCCATATTTTGTTCTTGACATATTTTCGTAGAGCATAGTATACTAAATATTGGGTACTAGGCAATAACAGTCAAAGTTTTAAAATAATAAGCTTTTATTCTGTTGCTTCTTCTTTGTTAAATCCTACCGGTGTTTTCTTTTCTCTTGCTCTGATTTCGTAGTCACGCAACACTTAAAGTTTATTTCTTTATAACACTTAGTTTTAGGAGGTTGCAAAAAAGGTGCCAGTGACTTTATCATGGACTACTCTTATTAGAAGCAAGTAAGTTAACGGAGCCTAGCACACGATAATTGTATTTATAGTTGAGCATAATACATAAATTCTCTAGTTAATTTATGTCAAACTGTTAAATGCAAATATTTAAAAATGGATATTGCGACGTGCTTTCATTTGAAACGTAATATTGTAATTCTAGACAGGGTGGTTCATTCTAATAGTAGATCTTTATTATTATTGGCCATACCTCTTGTCTTGAGTGCATATACTCATCTTTGGAATCCTACCGGGTTTCCTATTTTCCATGTTGATGAAGGGCATTACCTGCGAAAGGCTATGTATGTTTTAGAGGGAAATGGCCTTCAAGAGGGACCAGAGGATGTCCTGAGCCATTATGGTAGAATATACACCCATCCGTACTTTAGTCAAATCTTTTTGGCAGGGATATTTGCTATGATAGGTTATCCAGATTCATTAAACCCCACGCCAGGCGATGTACATTCAATAGAAATGCTTTGGCTTGTTCCCAGGGTGTTAATGGGATTACTTGCAGTTGTAGATACTTTTCTTATTTACAAAATAGCTGAACGTCGTTATAATATGACTGTTGCACTGATTGCATCTATTCTCTTTGCAGTAATGCCGATAAGCTGGATTACTAGAATGGTATTGTTAGATTCTATTCTTCTTCCCTTTCTTTTATCATCAATTTTATTTGCAGTTTACTTGAAGGATTCAAAATACCAAGAAAATAATAAGAAAAAAATTGCAATAGTTTTACTTTCAGGCATATTTATAGGATTGGCCATTTTTACTAAAGTACCAGCATTCACCGCGATTCCATTAGTTGGCGTTCTTATCTATGCAAATAGTAGTAGTCATAAACTGAGGACCCTTGGACTATGGTTTGTTCCTGTTATTTTAATACCACTAATTTGGCCTGCTTACAGCTTAGCATCTGGTCAATTAGATGAGTGGTTTAATGGCGTTTTATGGCAAGCAGGTAGAGGAGGTCAATTTAGCCAAGTATTCAGGGCTACAGATAGTTTATATAAATTCGATCCAGTCTTTATGTCTCTAGGTTTTGCTGGCCTGTTTTTTGCGGCAGTCAAAAGAGACTTCTTTCCTTTACTTTGGGCCATTCCATTTATGATCTTTATGTATCTTATAGGATATGTATCCTACTGGTTCCTGATTCCTTTATTGCTGCCACTTTGTATTGCAGCTGCTGCTATGATACAAGATCTATCGAGCAGAATTAGCAATAAAAAACTTGTTCACCAAATATTACCATTTGCTATAATTTCAGTAATTGGAATTTTTGGACTTGTAACTACAAGTATGTTGATAACACTGCAGGTGAACTCGACTTACTTGGAAGCACAGGCTTTTGTTAGTAAGAGTCTGGCTTCTATTAATGATACAGACGAAAATCCTAATAACAAAGCATTCGTAATTGGAAGACCCACTTATCTCTGGATACTAAAGTACGTGTTTGATGAAGGTCAGAATTCTTATCAAAGTTACTACAATAAAGGAAAGATTTATACGAGTATTTCTGAAGGCGATGTTGATAGATATGTCTTTATAGTTGATGGGAAATTTAGAACCGACTTGAAGAAAAGTACAGAGAAGAAAACTATTCAAGAAATACAGAAGCTCTATGACAATTCAACTATACTAGAAGTAATAAATGTCAAAAATACAAACAAGTATGATGCTGACCAGTATCCATATAGTACAAACACGAAGGTGGCGGGTAAGGGAGGAGGTAGAGTTGAAATTAGAGCCAGTTATGATAGTATGACGGCTAGTATCAATAACAATAAGACAACCATTACAGATCAGACAAGACAGATTGGACAAACTGGGGATATACTGTCAGATTTTTTTAATTGAGACCTTAGAAAATAAACAACCTGCCAATATTCTTCATTCAACACTTCAAAGATCGAGAATAATAGAAAAAAATTATTTATTGTCTAATATTTCCATTAGTTAATATGGAATTGTCCATTTTATTGCTAAGCCAATAATATTATACAGAATTCGACAAAATTTATTTATCCTAGGAAAATGGATTAGTATAGTAATAATGGTGTGAGCTCTGAGGATAATCGAAAAATGAATAACAATATTAAAATTTAGTAATGGAAAAACTGTACTCAAGAGTAGTCTAATAGAGGAAAGGCAGAGGAGAAATGATAAGTTAATTTGTCCTAAACTTCCGATAGTCCACAGATTTTAATGATAATAATATTTCGGCTGTTAATTTATTAGATAATTGAAAACAAGTAAATAGTTTTATACATACCTTATATTTGCTCTTATTGCCTGAGCATACATCGGTATTCCATAATGAAATTATATTATATTCTTTTTTATAAAGATTTAGATAACCGTTAATACAGCAATATTTTACAGAAATTTTAATGTCGATAATTATAGGAGCAATTTCTTTGATTTCTTTGATATTACTAATTGGCCTATTATCACCTGGAGGAATACTAATACCTATAACAAGTGTGTGGGCACTTAATATCACAGGAACGCAAGGACCTGACATTCTGTATGGCACGCCTGCGGATGATAATATAAGAGGCCATGGAGCAGACGATATGATATTTGGTCTTGAAGACGAGGACCAAATAAGCGGTGATAGAGGAAATGACACTATACATGGTGATGGAGGAGATGATACAATTGGAGGCGACGGAGGATATGATTCGATATTTGGTGATGATGGTAATGATACATTATCAGGCGGCTTTGATAATGATACACTGACAGGAGGATTTGGTATAGATAATTTCAACTGCGGTCGAGGAAGTAATGATACAATTACAGACTATAATCAAGCAGAAAATGAGACTAAATTAGGCAACTGCGAAAACTTTTAGCCAATTCTTTTCTATATACTTTTTAATCATTGACTTTGAAAAAAGCAGAATAAGACATCTATAGGAGTCCTAAAGAAACCATTGGATATTCTCAGTTATATGTTCAAAATCTTGTAATCGCTGAGTGGATGAGGATTTGATACATTTCGGTATTGTTTTTATTTATCAAAAAATTATAGTAGCCTCACTTCTACAGATTTTACTTTGTAAAACTCAAAAGGATGATTATGGAGCTTTTAAGCATAAAGCATATAGGAACAGGAGGCCTCACAGTTGAATAAATTTTTAGTCATTATTTCTGCTATTTCTTTGGCTATAGTAATAACAATTGTCTATGCTCTTATGCAACCACCTGCACATATTGCTCCTTCTGACTTTAACTTTGCAGCTGCAGGAGATTGGGGATGTACAGACGATACAACAGATACCGTAAACAACATAATAGATAAAAATCCAGAATTAGTACTTGGGTTAGGTGATTACTCATATGAAAATACTGCAGACTGTTGGCTTAAAAAAGTGAAACCAATAAATGATAAAATGAAAATTGCAATAGGCAATCATGACGTAGAAAATTTGGATAAATACACAAATCACTTTGGTCTTAGAGAACAGTATTATTCATTCAATTACTATAACGTTCACTTAGTTGCACTATCAACAGAACTGGCATACGAAATAGATTCTTCTCAATATGAGTTTGTTAAGAATGACCTTTCAAAAGCAGCATCAGATCCTAATATAGATTGGATTGTTGTGTATTTTCATAAACAGATGTATGCTTCGCCAAGCAACCATGATGATTATCCCACCTTAAGGAGTACTTATCATCCACTGTTTTATAAGTATGGAGTGGATCTTGTACTTCAAGCACATAATCACAACTATGAGAGGACATATCCTATCAAATTCAATAGCAATAGTCCGTTCAATCCAACAGTAACTACTACAAATACAAATACATATGCAGATCCTGATGGGCAGATATTTGCTACAATAGGGACAGGAGGAGTTAGTCTTTACGCTTTTACAGGTAAAGCCGACCACTTTGTTAAACAATATGGAGATTTTGGGATCTTAAATATAGACGTAACAAATGAACCTCAATCATCATCACTAACAGGCAAATTTTATGCTAATAACGGAAAGCTAATAGACCAGTTTATTATTTACAAGTAAGTTAACAATTACACTGAAAAAAGTCGATTTGATATTATAATTGCAATATGATAATCTACTATTTCTTTTTTATAATCTCATCAAAATATGTATTTTTAGAGAATATAAAATTATAAGAATGTTTGATTGTTCATTCAAAATCTTAATAGATGATAATGCAAATCTATTGGTACCGTGGAATTAGAACATAGAGAAGCATTTGCATCGAATGCAAAATTGCCAAGCCTATCTATTATAATACCTACTTATAATGAATCTGAAAATATTCTGAAACTAATAGAAGCAATAAAGAGCAATCTTCCATCCAATATTATTACAGAAATTGTAGTAGTCGATGACAATTCTCCTGATGGAACCGGCAAAATAGTTGAAAACTATGTCAATAATCACATCAGTACAGATATACCATTTCAACAGCAATTCCATTTTAAAGTTGATAATAACCAAACCTGTTTGGTTAAAATTATCCATAGGAGAAACAAGACTGGTCTTATACCAGCTATTTTAGAAGGAATAGAATCTTCTAAAGGAGAGGATATCTTGATAATGGATGCTGATTTTTCTCATCCGCCAGAAACGATACCGCGATTAGTAGAAGAGCTAAGGCAAGATCCCAATTGCATAGTGATTGCCTCCCGATATATTAGCCACGGATCGATAGTTGGATGGCCCTATAAACGACGGGTTATTAGCAGAGGAGCAGCTAAGATTGCACGACATGGATTGAATGTACGCAATGTTACTGATCCTATGTCTGGTTTCTTTGCATTTCCTCGACATGTGATTAAGAATGTAAAATTTGATACTAAGGGATTCAAAATACTACTAGAAATATTAGTAAAGTCTAGAGACATTAGAGTAAAAGAAGTCCCCTATACATTTCATGATAGAAAATCTGGCCAAAGCAAGATGAATTTCAACGTTATACTTGATTATGCTGGAGCTGTATGGCAGCTATACAGATACGGACAGAAATCAAAACGGCATATACAAAAGAAAGAAGAGAAACGTAAGTCGGTCCTATTCTTATCAAAGGCAAGCAGATTTTACACCGTTACCGCAAGCGGATTACTAATAAATTATCTGCTATCATTTATGCTAGCTGATAATGTTGCATATTCCGTGAAATCTCTATCTAACCAGTGGTATCTTCAAGCTACCCTTATTGGAATAATTATATCAATAACTTCCAACTTCTTTCTAAACAAGATATGGACTTTTGAAGACAGAGATTTGTCTGTAGTAAAGACTTTGAAACAGTACGGCTCATTTGCAGGTATCAGCGCCGTAGGTGCTACTATTCAATTATTGCTATTATATCTGTTAGTATTAGAATATGGATTACAATACAGAGTATCATTAATCCTAGCAGTTGCAATTGCATCTATGAGTAACTTTTTACTCAACAAAAAATGGACCTTCCGAGAGAGTTTATTGGAGTGACTCTATAATTCACTATCCAGAGTACTCTATTGATTCCATTGGATTTTAAAAACATGCTTCAAATTATCACTTCTTTTAATTAGTTTAATAACATATTAACAAAGTACATAAAATTGTCCTTTTATTGGGTATGGTATAGGAGAGAGACACACTTTATTTATATTATTTATTTGAAAGCTTGAAAGGAAATGCCGCGGCTTGTGCTTTTCTTTATTGCCTGGTCTTGTCTCATGGGAGCGGTTAGAAGTGAGCAAAATATATCAAAATGTATCTATTGTCAAGATCCTTTATCATTTTAGATGTTTAAAGACATAATATTACAATACATCATTCATAGCCATTTTAGATCAGGTTTTTATATTTCAATAGTAACTTCCAGATAAAATGGGTCGGGTAGATAAAGGAGTTAACTGTAGTATTCAGGGCTGTGACCAAACGGCTCAACGATCAATGAGTGGAAGCAAAGCGAGTATGGCATTAAATTTGGATCTCGATTCAACTAGTAAAAGAATTTATCTTTGTAAAGCACACTACAGAGAATGGAAAAAGGCTTCCAAAAACGAACGCGAAAATGAACGAGCACGATGGGATTAACTGCAATCCAGAGTCTTTCGTTATATTATTTATTAATCGAAAATAAATATGATCGTATTGGATACGTATTGGATATAGAAATGAAAAGAAGATTACAATAACAGGAATAATATATTTTATATTCTACTTTGCTTTTTTATCATCAGCAGAGATGAACAGGCTTTTCTGACTATCTCTTCAATAGTTAAATAATCAAAAGCCTTTAATTCGGCTGAACTACTTCCCTGTTCAAGAAATTATATGCGCTTGCTTCATCTTCATTCAGATTTCATTGAATATGAACCCATATCTAAAGAAATTAAAGATGCAGAGGAAAATATCTCTGGATCTAAAGTTCGATTTGAAGATCTTGTTGTTACATTTATAGCTGTAGAACATGGAGATGATGAAAGTATAGCAAAGGCTGCAGTTGATGAAATAAAGAAATATCTTGACACTGTCAAAAGTAAAAAAATACTTATTTATCCGTATGCCCATCTTAGTTCTGACCTTGCCTCTCCTAAATATGCCTATGAACTTTTAAAATTGACAGAGAGAATGGCAAAAGACATGAAACTCTATGTAAGTCGGGCGCCTTTTGGCTGGACAAAGGCATTTAATATCAAAGTCAAGGGACACCCTTTGGCAGAAAGTGCCAAAGTGTTAAGAAAGCAAAGTGCTTCTAGTATTATTTCTGGTAAGAGTAGAGGTGAGAAGAATAACACTGCTGATATTGAATATGGAGAGCAACTCTCAACCGCTCTAAATTTAGAAGAAAAACAGCAATCATTTTGGTATATTCTCAACCCTGAAGGGGAATTGTCTCCTGTGAGTACATATAGATTCAAAAAACAAGAACAAAACCTGCACATCCTTGCCAATTATGAGATAGCCAAGAAAAGGACAGTAGAGGAAGTACCTTCCCATGTTAAACTAATGAAAAAGATGTCGATAGCAGATTATGAACCAGCCTCCGATCTCGGAAATATGAGGTTCTATCCAAAGGGTAGATTAATGAAGTCACTGATTGAGCAATATGTAACGAAAAAAGTAATGGAATATGGAGGTATAGAAGTTGAGACTCCTATAATGTATGATTCTAAACATCCGTCTATGGAAAGTTACTTTAACCGATTTCCTGCCCGTCAGTATAATATAATAGCAGATAATAAACAACTTTTTTTGAGATTCGCTGCTTGCTTTGGTCAATTTTTGATGGCAAAGGACTTTCAGATATCATATAAGCATCTTCCATTAAAGCTGTATGAACTTACTAGGTACAGTTTTAGAAGGGAAAAAAGTGGTGAATTAGTTGGTTTAAGACGTTTGAGAGCTTTTAGTATGCCTGATTGCCATGCCCTTTGTCGAGATTTAAATCAAGCCAAAGAAGAATTTCTGAAGAGATTAGAATTATCGATTACTGTATTAAATGAATTGGGATTGTCTACAAAAGATGATATAGAGATGGCAATACGATTTACAGAGGATTTTTACAATGAAAATAAGGATTTTATAAATACGATCGTCGCCCGCTTCGGTAAGTCCATTATGGTTGAGATGTGGAAAGATCGATTCTTTTATTTCACATTAAAGTGGGAGTTTAATTTCATCGATAACTCAGAGAAGGCTGCTGCGCTATCTACAGATCAGATAGATGTGGAAAATGGCAGTCGCTATAATATTGAGTTTGTTGATGAAGATGGTAGTC
>JAREAI010000147.1:0-6747 GCA_029240435.1 Nitrososphaeraceae archaeon
AGTACCATCTGACTTGCCAACACGACTACGATTTCATATTCAGAGATATACCTATACAAAAGAAGATCCAGAAGTTAATGATAATGATAATAATGATGATGACGATGATAAATAGAATATCGCTGATTGATTAATAGAGCAACAGTTTCTTTGTGATAGCCTGATGCTACCGCCACAACATTCTGTACTTGCCCTAGTACAGATATTCTGTTATGTTTTATACTCATAATTGTCATTTTGAAAGTTAAAGAAATAGAGTTTCTATGTTCTATTGATAGTATGCCTGCAGAATGCCTTGGAGTTCTTGCAGGAACAATGGGGATTACAGGAATTCTTTTCTTTCATCAGTATTGTGCTATTAATGATTGCTATGGGCTTTGTTAATTTAAGAACATCATCTCATTTTGAATAGATTATAATGAATATTAGCAAATTGCTATAAGGTTTATAGTATATGTCTAACCAGGAGCAACTCTGTCTTTACAAGTAGCAAAAATTAGAGAAATACCAATACGTTTACATTTTACATTAATTATTGTCTTTTTCCTAGTAACTTGGACAGTTGCATCAAGTTTTATGCCTGAAATTTATCCTGGCCTTGCTGCAATAGAATATTGGGTTATGGGTATTATAGGTGCAATTATTTTGTTTATTTCTGTACTCTTACATGAATTAGCACACTCTTTTGTAGCATTAAAGTATGGACTCAAAGTTCGACAAATAGTGCTCTTTATTTTTGGTGGAGTATCAGATATTGAGGAAGAAGAATCATCGAAGGATTTTCGAAAAGAATTCAAAATTGCTGTTGTAGGTCCTCTAACCAGTTTTGTTATTGCAGGAATATTGGCATTATCGTTATCAATCTTAAATCAAGTTAATGTAGAAGATACTATTGTAACAATAACGATTGCTGAAGGTGTGCTTTATTACGGTACATTAGTTAATGTACTTATTGGCGGGTTTAATCTTATACCTGCATTTCCATTAGATGGAGGTAGAATACTGCGTTCTGCTCTCTTGCGATGGAAGAAAGACTATGATCAATCCACAAAGATCGCAGCAAAAGTTGGAATTGCAATATCTTATGGATTCATGGCACTTGGCTTCGTCGTCGTTTTTACAGGATCATTTATTAGCGGAATGTGGTTATTACTTATTGGCTGGTTCCTAAATAGCGGGGCACAATCTTATCTGGCACAACAAGAATTATCGTCTATTTTATCTGGAGTTCGTTTAGGCGATATAATGAATACCAAGGTGATATCAGTAAAAGAAGATATAACAATAGACCGTTTAATCAAAGACTACTTTAATGTATATGCAAAAGATTCATTTCCTGTTGTAAATGATTTTAATTATTTGTTAGGCATGGTTACTTTTAAGGATGCAATGAATGTATCAGATCATAGAAGAGGTACTCTAAAAGCAATAGACATTATGATTCCAAAAACAAATTTAATTATAATGAATCCAAATAGAACAGCTGATGATGTATTAATACAGATGACAAGGAAGCAAATGGCAAGAGTATTTGTTTGCGACGAAGAAGGAAGACTAATTGAATTAGCAAGTAAAACAGATATCATGAATGCAGCAAGTGAAAGAAAAGAATACATGAAAAGAGTAAAGAAATTTGCAGAAAATAAGTAATAGAGAAAATGTTATACTAAACCGGCAATATGATTTTTTTGTATTAATAGAAGAGGCAGAGCAATTTTTGTTATATGATTTAACTAAAAAAAGAGCAGCAAGAAGAAATGCCAAAACCTTAACATTGTCTTTTCCTATTTTTACACCATCGTAATAGTTATCTAGGCTCTTTGAGTATTCGATAGACAATTTGAAAAATTAAATCCTGCATCTGTTCTTATATATTTAGTAGTAGCAAAGAAAAAAATTCTATATACTGTAATACTTATTCTTATGTTGATTGTATTGAGTGTAAGAAAAGAACCCTTATATTTGTATTAGATGCCATTAGCATTCCATCCTATCATCCAAGGATTAAAAAGTTAGGAAAAGAGGAGAAGAAGGAAAAAGCGATTTCTACTTCTTATCATAGGTAATAATTTGTATTCTTGACATGATGCAAAAGATCTTGTGCTACGAGGGGGTAATTCATCTAAGAATATGGGAGCAAGAAGAATTTAAAGACAATCGACATTATTATATAGAATTTCATATATATTAAAGCATGAGCCAAAGTAAAGAGGACAACAACCAAATAACGGAGCCTATTGCTAAACTTATCGAAGGGAAAAATTTCGCCTTTATAGCTACTCTAATGAAAGATGGTGCACCGCAAGCTACTCCTACATGGATAGACATTGACAATAGAAAAACTCTTTTAATAAATACTGCTGAAGGAAGACAGAAGCAGAAGAACATAACAAGAGATCCAAGAGTAGCAATTTCAATAATAGAACACAATAATCCATATCACATGGTAATGATTAGAGGTAGAGTTGTGGAACAAACAAACACAGGTGCCGATGAGCATATTGACAAACTTGCAAAAAAATACCTTGGCTTGGAGAAGTACCCAATGCGTTCTGCTGAAGAGAAAAGGATTATTTTAAAGATAAAACCAGAAAAAGTATTCTATCAACCCCCACGATAAGTGATAATTGTCATATTCAAAATTTGAGTATGCTATTGGTTAACATATGATATACTTTAAAGGTGGGTTAAAAAGTACTGATGCTACTACTACTGAAACAAATGGCAGCAATTCTGCTTTTTCGGGTTAGTACGGCTGCGACTAGACTATCCTGTTATATATATATCATTTAATAATAATATGATAATTTCTTAGCTCCTTCTTCTTCTTATTATTATACTACTGAGTAAAAGATATGGAAGTAGAGAAGAACAGAAGTAATAATTAGCTAAAACTTTTAGTTGATAATATTGAAAGTAGATGTTCCTACTACAAATCTAATATCTGCTACATTAGATATCTCTATACTCATTTTCAAGTAGGGACATGTGACATATGTGTGATTTCTCTTTATAATCGGTTCTAACGACTCAGAGACTAGTAGTTTATAACTTTGAGAATTCAAAATACAACAAGTAAAGGCCGTATGCTATTACAGCTGAGAATTTGTCTGTCCTAATTCGCTTTATGTCATTCATAAACTCAGTAGGATACAACCTATTGCTCGACTCTAAACTATACCAATAAAAATAATTTACTTAAGTTATTGGAGTCGTTACCTCCCAAGAAAGAATTAACTAACTCGCCAAAAAACATTTTTAAAAATAACACAAAATAATAGAAAGATGAGCCTACAACCTGAAGTTAACAGAACCAATAAATCTTAAATGAGCCTTTATATTTGGATGAATAAGAGGAATGTCGAAACTTTTGTATCAGTAGGCATGGCTATGTCCATGTTAATTTCATGGACATTGTTGACTTCTATTGATAATACAATTAGACAAGAAGCAATGGCTACTATGACCAATATACCAATACAACAAACAACAGGAAACGCAGACACTACTACATCTGTTCAAAATACAACAACTGATATAACATCTTTAGGTGATCCATTTTATAAGGAGAGGACAAAGGCTATAAGTATAAGAGTAATAGATGTTATTAATGGACCCAAGGTAGAAGTCTCTTTCTCAGGTAATGGAACAATAAGAGATAGCATAAATGTTACAGATATTGGAACAATATGGACTCTTCCAACTTCTGGTGGTATGATTTACAGTGAAGGACAAGGTCTACTAACTACACAACAAGGGGAGATGGCAACATATACTCAACAAGCAATAGGACAAATTACTCCTGAAGGCAGAGTTGTATTCCACGGATCGATGTTTTTTAAGACATTGTCTCCAACAGGACAATTTCCATCACCCCTAGCGTCTCTTGACAATCAGATGGGCATCTACAATTATGAATCAGATATTGCTGGAAATGCTATAAGACAAGTGTGGGAGTGGCAGTAGAGAATAAGTCATCTTTGCATTTACTCCTTACTTTTTTACATCGTAATTGAGTTTTAGAGTATATGTATATGTATATATATAGTGAGATAGCTGAACATTAATCTTTATTTGCAGTTGCAACCTTTTAACTACCTAGTGCTATATCTTTATGATATGATATGATTAATACAATTATAGTTATCCCAAGCTTATTTACTTGACACGATATCATTTGCAAGCCAGCTAATATAATACTTATCAATTAGATATAATATAGTTATGAAAACAGTAGACCTGACACTTGGAATTTCCGCAGACATAAAGGTCTTTCCCGGTTCTCCTCAACCTTCTTTTATCAAGTGGTCAAAATTTGATGTTCATGGATATGATTCTGAAGTGATGTTTTTGAGTACCCACACAGGAACTCACATGGATGCACCTTCTCACTTTATATCAGGTGCAGCAACTATAGATAAAATCGAAATTGATAGATTCGTTTGCAATAATGCATTATTGCTAAAAATTGAAAAGAAATCTAATCAAACAATTAGTCGCGATGATATAATTGTTGGTGAAGAGATAAAAGAAAAGGATACAATAGTATTTTTTACACGCTGGGAAAGCCAGATTGAAAAAGACAATTACATATCAGAGAACCCTGGTCTGTCTACAGATGCCGCAGAATATCTGGTAGAAAAGAAAGTTAATGCCGTTGCAATAGATGCTCCTAGTATTGATCCTGGAATCGATGCCAGCTTTAAAGCACACAAGATTTTATTATCTAATGATATCCTGATAATAGAAAATCTTTGTAATTTGGAAAAATTCAATACCGGAAGGTTTACACTCATAATTACACCATTAAAATTGATAAGTGCTTCTGGCTCACCTGTGCGAGCTATTGGAATTCAATGAAATGCTGCAATTAGTAATAAAAACTATCAAAGCATAACAATTAATGAATGCTTTTGAACCCTTGTTCCCTATTAGAAAGAATAGCTTATTCAATTGATGTGAATAGATCTGGACAAGTTGCTGTCAGTAAAAAAAAGGAGCTGCGACAATGAGCTTTAACCATATGAAAAGCACGAGGCCTAATTGCGCAGGACCCTTGAAGTCATTTTCAAGAGACTAGAATAATATATTTCGTAATTCATCTCTTTTCAGAACTTGATTTGGCCCTACTCCCATCTTGGTGATCTTTCCATTTTCCACACAAGTAGGAGGTTTTGCTGTTGATACTTCTTGAGCAATCATTATCATTTCAAATACAACTAATCCTGCCAATCCTAGCGCTGCTTGTATATCATAATAGCAAGATATGGAATAAAGCATGTTTGACTCAATAACCCTAAGTTTCAGTTTAGATTTAGAGACAGAATTGCTACAGCCAACATATTATCTGCCGTATCATAATCATGTCTCATCTGCTCTAGGTGTGTTTGGAGATACATCAGATGCACTTGCAACTCCTGTAGTATCATATTGATCAATAGAAGGAGAAGAATTATCTGCTCCTTTGCTCTTCTTTTTTCCTTCTTCACTTTCTATACAGTCATGACACATCCATATTCCATCGGTATAACGGCCTGTCTTAACCTTTCCGTGTTGTTCAATTTCAGTTTCCAATGAATCAGTAATAGGTGAACTACATTTGGAACATTCTGGTAATAAGTTGATCATGATATAGATAAGCTCCACTTCTTATTTTAGATTCTTGTAGTTGGCTATTCTATTTATGTTCTTATTTTTTCAATAATTTCATATGATATATATATGCCTGCTTTAAATAGGTGAAATAGAATTCAAAGGTTCAAAACATAAGGAGAATAATAAAGACAATTATATAAACATCATATGAGGATAATAGTTAGTACAGGGTAAAGATGAATATAGGGTTTTCAAGAACTATCTTGAAGACTCTTCAATCAACATTCCGTAACAAATGGGATATCCATATAGTTCTGTAAGTGGATATTTTTGCTTGAAAAATGAAATAATAATGTAAACACAAAGAAAATATTAGTTAGTTATAATATCACAAAAATTGTCAAACTCACTATTTTACTTCAAGGTTTTTCAGAACATCTTCTGTGTGCTGTTCGTCTTTTACTTCGTCAGCCAAGATTTGTGTAGCAAGATTGTATGTTACAAAATCGTTATATTCTAATGCTTTTTTAGCAATATTGTTATAATTCTCTACTGCTTTACCTTCAAACTCTAATCCTTTTTCTAATGCTCCTCTTAATGTAAGATATTGTACAGGATCTAAAATACCTATATTACCTTGTGTCTTCCATACAGCAGGATCACTTGGAGCCTTATCTCCTAATTCTGAAATTCTGTTAGAAAGCAGTTCTGCATGTGTTAATTCCCCTGTAGCTTGGGTCTTGAGAGCTGGAGCATATGTGACAAGGCCAATTCCTTCCATATTTATTCCAATATACCAAAAATAATGAAAAATCTGCATCTCATCACAATATGCTTTCTTTAACAGATCTATTATTACTGGAGCATTTTTGCCGAGAATATTTTTTTCTGTTTTACCCATCTTTTATTTTCTCCAAGCAAAATTTTCACGAAAATCATTAACGTTTCTGGCTTAAAAAAATATGGCGGCTATTACAAAGAGAATAGGAGATAAGTATAACCTTTTAGAATATAAACTAAAGGTGTTATTATGATTGTTTGTAGAACACAAAAAAATAAAATCCACATTAAAGAAATGAGACTTTCTGGGAGTTAAACAAGATGCCGCTTAACAAAGTGGTTACTTCGGCTCTGACACAATTCCTAATATTT
>JAREAI010000014.1:0-19417 GCA_029240435.1 Nitrososphaeraceae archaeon
CTTTTAGAATTAGTATTATTTCTATCAAAAGCGGTAGTAATGAAGAGATTAGTTCAATAATCTCTAGTCAGCCTAAGGAAAATCTAACAACCAATACTTCATAGAGATACTATTCTCGATCACATTTGAGAAAATGGAAATTGCTTTTGCATTGCAAAAGCAAATTATACTAGTAATACATCAGCAGAAAATAGTATACACCATTGCATTATTAAATTCATAAGGATGAGTAAGATAACGGCATATGCGAGACTGTGTGTTAAAAAATCTTTTCGAAGCGATAATTAATTTGTCAGCATCAAGACTTAAATTGCTCTTCTTTAAGAAGCATGAAGTGTCGTTTAATGTTTCCAATTTCGACTATTATTTTCAGTTTCAGGGGTCCTATAATATGACAGACAAGATTAAATTAACTTCTGACGAATTGCGTTTAATGTCTCTATTTCAAAGCATAACAAGCGCAACAGCGCGAGATTGTATTTTCGACGAAAGGATGGACCGTGTCATATTTATTGTTCACAAGGGACATATGGGTCTGGCGATCGGAAAGGGAGGATCGACAATCAAGAAATTAAGATTATCGAGAGAATGAATGGTACGAAACAAGCAGTCGTTATTGTAGATGCCAAGAAAAAGGGAGTTGTTGTAGGTAGAGAAGGTAGAAATGCTGAAAAGGCGAGGATACTTGCAAAGCGATACTTCCAAATATCCAATGTTCTTATAGTAAGTGGGGAACAAACTCTAAATAATGATAAACAAGTGAATATATGATGGCTAAATCTCCGTTAGGACTATTTGCTGGACGTGTTCTGAGATCTAAGAGAAACCGAGGCAGATGGGCAAACAAGTATTACAAAAGAAGAATGTTGATGTTAGATAAGAAGGCCAATCCATTAGAAGGCGCGCCGCAGGCGAGAGGCATAGTGCTAGAAAAAGTAGGTATAGAGTCAAAACAACCCAACTCGGCGGTCAGAAAATGTGTCAGGGTTCAGCTGATCAAAAATGGTAAATCAATAACGGCTTTTCTTCCACGGGACGGTGCCCTGAACTTTGTCGACGAACACGACGAAGTAATATTAGAAGGCATTGGAGGCTCAATGGGAGGAGCAATGGGTGATATTCCTGGTGTTAGATGGCAAGTTTTTAAAGTAAATGGTGTGTCGTTGAAGGAACTTGTCTATGGTAGGAAGGAAAAACCGAGGAGATAGTAAATGAGCGGCAAGGAACAAGTAAATATCATGTTATTTAATAAGTGGGATACAACCAAGATCGAAGTAACTGATATAGGTCTAAGTAGAGTAATCTCATTGAAACCAGCATCAGTGATTCCAATTACCTTCGGAAGACACGAGCACCAGAGATTAAAGAAGTCTGACGTAAATATAATAGAAAGATTATCAAATAAGATGATGCATTTTGGAAAAAAATATGCAAAAAATACAGGTAGAATGGGAGGAAAAAAGGCCCGTGTATTGAATGTAGTAAGAACTGCCCTTGATATTATCCACATAGAAACAGGTAAAAATCCAGTGGAATTATTGGTAAGGGCGATAGAAAATGCGTCTCCTAATGAAGATACAACCCGTATTGTCTATGGCGGAGTTGTATATCATGTTTCGGTAGATGTAGCGCCGCTACGAAGAGTAGATCTTGCGCTGCGTTTCATAGCTGAGGGCGTAAGGGAAGCAACATATTCAAATCCACAGACTATTGAAGAAGCATTAGCAAAAGAGATAATCTTGGCAGCAAATAATGATATGGCAAGTCATGCTGTTAAGAAAAAGAATGAGCAGGAACGTATAGCGATGGCTTCTCGTTAGCGCTGCATTCTTTTTTCATTTTTTTGGCTGTGTACGATGACAATTTTTTTGTCTTTTCTGCATCGAACTGAATCATTAAATGTTGCCATACTCTTGTAATGCAAGCTATTAAAGTTATAATTATTATAATTATGATAACTTACAAAATTCAGATATTCTGTCCTATAATGGTCAATGTATTTTGTAAAGCATTGGCAGTAGTATTCGATAACGTTGACATTTGTACTGTATGAAAGTTAAATAATTAGATGCTAGAGTGAGACCAATATATATGAGCGGTAAGGACGAACATATCTTTACAAAAGCTGCTCTAGTGAGCACGAGATCTGGAAAAGAAATCTTAAAAAGAATTTTACTTCGAGAAAACGGCTATAAACAATTTACAAAATATAAGCAAAAATATGAAAAGGAATTTGGTGATTTTACAAAGAGATTCTTAATGTCCTTACATCAGCGGATTAATTCTGATTCTAGCCCATCTGCCACGATGAAAAAATTTACCAGTGAAGTCGGTTCTTCAGAACTAATTCTGGATGATACGAAACTCAATGACGTTATAACAAGACTATCAAGACCCGAAATTCTCGCAGACAGGGTACAGAGGATTTTAAATTCTAATTTCGTTAAGATGACGTTCCCAGTTTTCAATGCATTGTTTGATGGTGCTTCTACCTACAATAAGGAAGAAATTTCCAAAGACTTGAAAAATTCAATTATTGATGGTCATATTATAGCTATCGATCTTAGTGAACCTATGGATAGAATAATTGACAAGGATGAGGACGCAGAATACCTTGATGACTATAAACTTATGAATCCCTATATTCTGGAAATTGCAAGAGAGAAAATTTCCCAAGGTGGAGACTCTGTGTTGAAAGCATTTGAAGAGGGGTTTAAGGACGCTAGACTGGGACAGTATATCGATTATAAGATGAAGACAGAGCCAGAATCTATCAACTATGAAAATATGATTATCTGTTATAAGAAATATCGCGCAGTAATGGGAACTGCTGGGAGGAATATGGCATTTAACCGTCCTCCTTTGGGTGATATATTTCATTTGGGCATGGCAAATGCAGCTGAATGTGTTGGTTGCGGAAATGAGATTCAAGATGCTTTGAAGCAACGGTCTATTAAAACACCATCATGGCCTCTCTACTATTCACTCATTAGTAAGGATGTTAGGAAAGCATTCGAAATAACAATGAAAAAAAGTGAAATTTATTTAAAAGAAGCAGACCTTGCAGTCCATATGCTTCCATTAGAATTTCAACTCACACCATTTTTAGAATTTTTATTTCTGACAGTTAACCATTATAACCAATATTGGTATAATGAACTAGTAAGAGGCGATATGCTTGATTCTTTTCAAAAGGACTTTAAAATGCCAGTAAGAAGATAAGGCTCCATATAAAAGTAGTTCTCTTTATCTCTTGGTCTATGGAACGTCAAACACATTTGTGAATTTGAACTTGGAATATATGCTAATGCCCATAGCCAGCAGTAATGCTGAACATTTATTTTCTTCAACAAAATCTCATCTACGAAAATCTCCTTGACTCTAATTTCCTATTACAAATCTATACGGCTGGTTTAGAATATCAAGCACTATTCCAAAATAGAGATATGTGTCATTTTTGCAATTGCTTCTAAAGATTTGGATGTAAATCTATAACTTTGAGAATTAAAATAAAGAGGTAAAGCTAAACCTACTACAGTAGAGTCTGGTTAGTACGTTGCATACCGTCAATCATGAAATTGCTATAGGAGACATATTCGGTTTTTAGGCTATATGGCTAACAATTTGAGTTATTAGAGCCAAGATACACATGTTTTATATTGCTTTTTTTTGAATTAGCAATTGATCAAATTATGATGTGGTCTGAACTCTACCGACCTATGAAAGTCCAGCAGATGGTAGGAAATGAAGGTGCTCGATTGGCAGCCGTAAAATGGCTCTCAGGATGGGTAGATGGTAGTAGGCCGTTGCTTCTAATAGGTCCACCTGGCATAGGTAAGACCACGCTCGTCCATACATTATCACAGCAGTTCAATTATGATTTAATAGAATTGAACGCCAGTGATAATAGGAACAAAATAGGTATTGAAAATCGGATCATGCCAATGTTTCGTAATGCGGGCCTATTTGGAAGAAAACTGCTGTTATTCTTGGATGAAGTTGATGGACTCTCTGGCAGGGAGGATACAGGTGGAATTGATTCTCTGATAACTATAATGAAAGAGCCAACGATCCCTGTCATCATGGCCGCAAATACGAAGAACACAAAGATTAAAGATCTTGCAAAGATCTGCAAGGTCATAGAATTAAATTCGATTCCACCTAGATTGTTAATGATATTCCTAGATAATGTTCTAAAGGAGGAGGACAAGCAGTTAAGTCTTGATGACAAAATTTCAGTCGTGAATGATAGCAAAGGAGACATTCGTTCAATGTTGAATAATGCACAGTCTAAATGTGCCGGGTATAATTCAACTCGTAGCGATACATTTGAAATTGATATTGCTGAAGCCATAAATGGTTATTTTTCCATGAGTGAGTTTGAGGAAGCAAAGAATTTCTTATCTCAAGCAGATGCCGCTTACCTTGATCCGCGCTTTGGGATGTCAGCGGAAGAGAGACGAAAAGATATGATAAACGCGCTGTTTTCAAGCATCATTTCTTCGCCTATAGATCTAGAAGGTCTTGCGGAAGCTTTAGATGTACTTTCAAAGGTAGATGTAATAGTTGGGAGAATAGCCCAAAATCGATATTGGAGGCTTATGAAGTATCTCGATGTTATGATTGCATATGGCCTATTTAGCAGTACTCGCCAGAAGGGAATAAAATACAACCAGTATGGTGTTATATGGCCTTTAATGAAACATATTTTTGTCAGAGGCCAATCCATGAAAAATTTACTGTCCTCTCTATCGAAGCAGACTCATGTTACAAAAAGTATCTTTGGATCGATTTATTTTCCATATCTTCTTCAATTACTAATTGATAAAAAAATAGACCCAAGAGAATTTTCAAATATTTCAAACCTTGATGAAAAATCTGGTGAGGCTTTGATGAAAGAAATGGATCTTATAATGGGAAAGAAGAAATGAGTGAACCATTATTTGAAGAATTGGCAAAGATGGTTAGTCAATTACAAAAGAAGATGCAAATATTGTGGAAAGAAAGTAATATGCGGAGAATTTGCTAGACATCAAAATTCTCAAGAGTTTTCAAACATATGGAATGTCTGGTTTGGGAAGACTCAGTTCCTTCCAAAAGAGTATTTATTCGATAGAGAAGCTGTAGTTGAATTGTTTCATTTCTAGTAACTCAGCCAGACGTGTAGATTGTGGTTTTGAAGAGGATTCTAATAGACTATGGTTTCACAAGCATGCAGCTGCAATAAATGCTTGATAGATTACAATGTATCAAAAATACTAGGAATGTTCATTAAATAGAATGTATAGAATAGCAAAGGTTCAAATTTAAATGATAATAAACTCTTAAGTCATATGTCTAGTGAATATGAACAAAATGTAGGAACACTTCTAGCTGAAAAAATGGAAAAGTTAGAAGAATTAGAAAAGAATCCAGATACTAAGAATGTTCAAAAAAAAGTACTTATGTCTGAAATTGAGACCCTGCAATCTCTTTTTGAAAACTATAATCTAGGAATGAACTATTTTCGTAGAGCACGAGGTGGAAGAACTGGACTTAGAGAATAGCTTATTTCCTTTTCTGTAAGTGTTATGTGTGTCATTAATCGGTTTTTCCTATACAATTGAAGTCTAATAATTATTTATACAGTGAGAAACTATAAAATGAACTTAAGTTAGAATAAGATAGAGATTTGTCATAACACAAATATCATAATTTCTTAGTCAGTATATATGACAATGTATGAAAGTCATAAACAAGAAACTTTATAACTTATGTAACGTGTATATCTACACTTACTTCTCTTTCTCTTATTGACGAAGATTATGAAACTTAATTATATACAGACTAAAATTTTTGCCTTGACTGAACAGAAAATTCAGCACATTATATTAAATAGTAAAATTTATTGTAATGAATTTATATAGGCAATTCTTGGGATTAATACAAGGCCATGCATGAGGAGAAAATAAAGAAATTATATAATATGAAAAAAATGGCTGAAGGGGGAGGCGGCGAAGACAAAATAGAATCTCAGCATTCAAAAGGTAAACTTACTGCAAGAGAAAGAATTAGTCTTCTTTTAGACGAAGGTACCTTTATTGAGATTGATAAATATGTAACTCATAGAAGTGACGATCCCCAAAATACGAAATACTATGGTGATGGCGTTATTACCGGATTTGGTACAATCAATGGTCGCCAGGTTTTTGTCTATGCATATGATTTTACAATATTAGGAGGATCATTGGGTGAAATGGCAGGGAAGAAGATTGTGAAGATTATGGATCATGCTATAAAGGCTGGCGCACCCCTTATTGGCATCATAGACTCTGGTGGAGCACGAATTCAGGAAGGTGTGATGAGTCTCGATGGATATGGCGATGTCTTTTTTAGAAATACAATGGCATCAGGTATGATACCACAGATTACTGCAAGTATTGGACCTTGTGCCGGCGGTGCAGTTTATTCTCCTGCCATGACAGATTTTGTTATTATGACCGAAAATGTTAGCCAGATGTTTGTTACTGGACCTGAGGTGGTGAAGGAAGTCTTGAGTCAAGAAGTGTCATTTGAAGAATTAGGCGGTGCTAGAACCCATGCCTCAAAATCTGGCGTAGCACATTTTATCGCCAAAAATGAGTATGAGTGTATGGATAAAATAAAAAAATTGTTATCGTTTATTCCGCAAAATAATACAGAAGAACCTCCACTAATAGAGAGCATAGATGATGTGAATAGGATCGATCCTAATATCATAAACATTTTGCCAGAGAATCCATATGAACAGTATGACATGACGCAAATAATAAAATCCTTAGTTGATAACGGTGAATTTTTTGAGATTCATGAACTTTTTGCAGAGAACATATTGGTAGGTTTTGCAAGATTGGGAGGAAGGTCAGTAGGTCTGATTGCCAACCAGCCCATGTATCTGGCAGGAGCACTTGATATAAATTCATCAAACAAAGCTGCACGTTTCATCCGGTTTTGCGATGCTTTTAACATCCCGATCGTGACTCTCGTCGATACGCCTGGATATCTTCCTGGAACGGATCAGGAACATAACGGTATCATTAGACACGGAAGCAAGTTACTTTATGCATATTGTGAAGCAACTGTTCCAAAAATCACTTGCATTATAGGCAAAGCTTATGGCGGTGCCTATATTGCTATGGGAAGCAAAAATTTGAGGGCTGATGTAAATTATGCTTGGCCAACATCGGAAATAGCGGTGCTAGGACCAGAAGCAGCTATTACCATCATTCATAGAAGAGATTTGAAGGGATCTGCAGATGCAATAGCTATAAAAAAGAAGCTCGCTAAGGAATATCGAGAAAAGTATGCTAATCCGTATATAGCAGCAGAGAAAGGTATTATTGATTTGGTGATAGATCCGATGGAGACAAGACCAATGATAATTCGGGCTATTGAGGCTTTAGTCAATAAAAGAGAATCAAGGCCATGGAAGAAACATGGAAACATAAACCTATAAAAATACGGTGAACACAAATTGGCGACCAAAATTTCTAGCATTTTAATTGCGAACAGGGGTGAAATTGCTCTTAGAGTTATAAGAGCTTGCAGAGAGTTAGGAATAAAATCAATAGCGATCTATTCAGATGAAGATGCTAGATCAGTACATGTGAGAAGAGCAGATGAAGCTTATCATATTGGTCCAGCATCCGCCTCAGAGAGTTATCTTAATATCAATAAGATAATTGAATTGGCAAACACGGTGGGAACAGATGCAATTCATCCAGGGTATGGTTTTCTATCCGAAAACGAAAAATTTGCAGAGATATGTGAAAGAAACGGCATCATATTTATCGGGCCAAAGAGCAATGCAATGGAAGTTACAGGAGATAAAATGAAATGTAAGTCTATTATGAAAAAAGCAAAAGTTCCAACGGTTCCAGGCAGTGATGGAGTAGTCGAAGATGTTGAGCGCGCAGCAGATATATCTCATGATGCAGGATACCCTGTTCTTCTAAAATCTGCGTTTGGAGGAGGAGGTAGAGGTATTCGGTTTGCCAATAATGAAAAAGAGTTAAGACAGGAATTCGAGATGGCCTCTGCAGAATCAAGAGCTGCTTTTGGAAAGTCCGCACTTTACGTAGAAAAATATCTTGAGAGAATTAGACATATTGAATTTCAGTTAATAATGGATTCCCATAAGAACGGGAGACATATTTTCGAACGTGAATGTTCTATACAGAGAAGACACCAGAAGCTTATTGAAATGTCTCCATCCCCAATTGTTGATAAAAAAACAAGAGAACGAATAGGAGAAATTGCTGTGAGAGCTGCATCGGCAGTAGATTATTTAAATGCAGGTACTGCCGAGTTCTTGCGTGATCAGCAAGGAAACTTTTACTTTATAGAAATCAACTCTAGATTACAGGTGGAACATCCAGTAACCGAACTTGTAACAGGAATCGATCTCGTTAAATTGCAAATTGCAATCGCTCAAGGTGAAGAGATACCTTTCAAGCAAGAAGAACTAAAAATGCATGGCTGCGCGATTGAGTGCAGAATTAATGCTGAAGACCCTTTCTCTGATTTTGCTCCCTCTATTGGTCTGGTGCCTACCTGCAATATTCCTAATGGCCCGGGTATTAGAGTAGATACTTATCTATACCCTGGCTGTCATGTATCAGGATATTATGACTCTTTAGTTGCTAAACTGATTACGTGGGGCAACGATTTTGAAGAATCCAGAATTAGGATGAAAAACAGCCTGTCCGAATTCGCAATAGAAGGAATTAACACAACCATTCCATTATTCAAAACAATAATGGATGAACAAAATTTCATAAAAGGTGAGCTTTCAACTGATTACCTCGAAAGATTCGGTATAATAAATAAAATGAATGAAGATTCAAAAAAGACATCAAAGAAAAGCTCTTCTGCCGCTGTTGCGACAGTTCTTTTGCAATCAGAATTTGTTAAGAAAGGCGGACGCATTATCTCGACTGACGCAGCAGCACAGTCCAATTCAAACTGGAAAAAAGTAATAGGGAGATATTGATGGAACTTAAAGTAGCGGATCTAATTGAAGTTTTAGACTGCGAGATCGTTCGCACTCTTAGTAATGGATCTATTATAATTAGAATCGGAAAAGAAGAACACAATCTCATTTTATTAAGATGGGAAAATAATGAGTATGAATTTATTTTAGATCATACTTTTCATTATGCCAAGATAATTCAATCAAATAGCATGGAAACAAAAGTCTTCATTGACGGCCAACCAATGACAGTTAAAAAACACTTGAAACTTACTCAAATCCTTGGAAAATCATTATCAATGGCAGAGTTAGGAGGCGGTATAAATAGTCTTACAAGCCAGATACCAGGCAGAGTGGTTAGTGTATTGGTAGAACCTGGGAACACCGTGAAGAAAGGCGATGCACTAGTGATCCTAGAATCTATGAAGATGCAGGTTGCAGTAAAGGCACACAAGGATGGCAATTTGAAAGAAATAAGAGTAAAGCAGGGCGCCGCCGTGGCAAGAAATGACATTGTAGCAATAATAGAATAGATCGCAATTATAATTTACTTATTGGCATAATGATTATTATGTGTAATTTACTCAAATTAATTAAAACGGATGACATTTGTAATGTCATGCTTTTCATTTTTTCTTTAACTCATCCTTGATTTCATTGTAATTGGGTTCGATCAATGGGTTGTCTGAAATCCATCTGTATTGAACATTTCCATTTTCATCAAGTACGAATACAGAGCGTTTTGCTGCATTATAATCCTTTAATGTGCCAAGATCTCTCATCACTACCCCATATTTATTTATAGTTTCTCTATTGTAGTCACTTAGTAGAGGAAAGTTCAGATGGTGGTTCTTAGAAAAAATTTTATTCGCAAATGGTCCATCAATGGAAACTCCTATTACTTCCGCTCCATAATTCTTTAATTCACCCAATGAATCTCTAAAGGTACACATTTCCGCTGTACAAACTGGGGACTCAGCAGCTGGGAAAAATACTAAGACCACTTTCTTTTTTAGAAAGTCTGTTAATTTGTACATTTTCATATTGATGTCAGGTAATTCAAAATCAGGCGCCTTGTCACCTTTGTTCGGACTATATGTTACTGATGTATTAGACATATGTATTATTGGAATTAGAAATTGTAAATAATAATGCTTTCGGTATTTATTAATGATGCCTGGAGTTGAAAGGTGAAAGTAATCTTAATCCCTTTACTACCTCTGACAGAACAGAAACAGTTTGATCGATCTCGCTTTTTGTATTTTGAATTCCCAATGTCAAGCGTAACGAACCTGTTATCTCTTCATAGGGAAAGCCCATTGCTTTTAATACATGAGATGGTCTTTGTCTTTTTACTGAGCAAGCAGAGCCTGTGGATGCAGCAATACCGTGTTCATCCAATTTTATTATCAAGTCTTCGCCGTTTACTCCAAAAAAAGTAAAGTGTGCATTACCAGGATTTCTATTGTCGCGTACACCATTTAGTCGTGAATAAGGTATCTGATCTATTACTTTATCTATCAGATAATTTCGCAATGTCGTAAGCCTATTTTGGTATTCGGTAGATCTTTGGTGAGCTATTTCGCAGGCTTTTCCAAACCCCACTATTCCATGCACATTCTCAGTACCTGATCTCATTAGAAATTCTTGCCCACCGCCATGAATTAAAGGGTCTATTTTTAAACCATCACGAATGTATAATGCGCCTATTCCTTTTGGACCATTAATTTTATGAGATGATAAAGAAAGAAGATCTACTCCTAAGCTTTTCACGTTGACGGGGACCTTGCCAATTGCTTGAACTGCGTCTGTATGAAAAATAGTATTTCGTCCTTTGTCATGACTAATTTTGGCGAGCTGACTAATTGGCTGAATCGTTCCAACTTCGTTATTTGCAAACATTATACTCACTAAAGCAGTTTTCTTTTGAGATATAGCATCCTCTAGTGCAGAAGGTTCTAATGATGCATCATTTCTTACAGGGAGATATGTCACATCGAAGCCTTTTTTTTGCAGATCCCTGCATGGTTCTAGAATAGCTTCGTGTTCTATCATACTAGTAATAATATGATTTTTCTCAGGATTCTGCTTTCTGGCATACAGAGCAGCTCCTTTGATTGCAATATTATCAGACTCAGTCCCTCCAGAAGTAAATATAATATCGCGATGATTAGCGCCAATTAATGAACCTACTCGTTTTCTTGCATTCATTATAGCATGAGATGCTTCCCTGCCAAGTGTGTGCAAAGAGGATGGATTCCCATAATGGTCTTTAAGATAAGGAATCATTTCCTGAATAACCTCGTCTAAAATAGGTGTCGAAGCTGCATTATCTAGATAAATGCTTTTAGGTAAAGCTTCTCACTCCATAATTATCTTTCATTTGTGTTCATTCTACAATAACGAGGTTTCCGCTGCGATACCCGTTTACATCTATTGATACAAATCTAAAACCTATCTCCTTGAGTTTAATGTCTAGTATTGGTAATTTATCAATATCAAATAACTTTGTAAGTTCATTCCTTTCAACCTCGATTCTAGCAACCTCTCCATGATCTCTTACTCTGACTTGTCTTACATTAAATATGCTCTTTACTATTATTTCAGATTGTTCAATTTTTCTGAGTTTTTCAATGGTAACTTCTATACCTCTGGGTATTCGAGAAGCCAAACATGAATTAGATGGTTTATCATATACGGAAAGTCCAAAGTGCTGAGCAATTAATCTTATTTTCTCTTTGTCCATACCCACTTCTACTAAAGGGCTTCTGACGCCCTTTTCTCTAAGTGCTTTAATACCAGGTCTATAATCGATCAGATCATCTGTATGTGTTCCATCAACAATTAGCTTTATTCCATATCTCTTGGCTGCTAATGTTAAGTGCTGTCCTAATTCGGTTCTGCAATGATAACATCGCATATCGTTATTCTTAATAAATTCTGGGTTGTTTAATTCATTATATTCAATCACTTTGTGTTTGATAAATATGTCTTTTGCTATATTTTTAGCAGCAGAGATCTCTTCTTTAGAAAGTGTTTTATAATTTGCAGTAATCGCCATAGCATTGCTTCCAAGCGCGTCTTTAGCAGCCAAAGCTACTACTGCGCTGTCTACTCCACCTGACAAAGCGACAATGACTTTGTCACCATTCGTCAAAAACCAATTTACTAGTTTAATATAATTTTCTGTTGATTTACTTGACACATTCAACTCCTTCCAATAGTATGAAATAATTCTGAATTTGTTAGATCCAATGCTTGTTTAACTGAGATCCCTACCCTTGAAGCAATAACTACAAGATCTTGAAATTCAGGTTTCATCGTGATGGTCCTACCATAGGAATCTTTTGTAATCTTAACGTGAATGTTAAATACGTTATCATGGATTTTGACGGGAACTACAACAATGCTTCGTGGAAGAACAATACGCTGTATCTCTTGAATTCTCACACCCATTGTACCTGATTCTCTAAATAGTATTTCCAATATATTATTAACGTGTGTATGATCAGATATAACTCTAATGAGATGAGTTGGTCTATTTTTTTTAGAAATACCTTGTATTACCGTGACATCCTTAGCGCCAGATTCTGTTAGTTGTTCGATCATATTTCCAACTATTTCGCCAGAAATATCGTCTATATTTGTCTCGATCATGAAAATGGTATCTATAGCTGCATCATAGACTATTTGAGATGTGCCTATGACCAATCTGAGTGTGTTTGGCATATTCGAGAATTTCTTCAATCCAGCACCATATCCTATTATTTCAGGACTGAAGCTTGGATAATAATTGATACTTTCTGACGTTAAATTAACAAGCATAGCCGCACCAGTAGGAGTGGTTATCTCTTCATCTACTTGACCTCCTATTAGGGTAAACTGTTTTCCCTTAAATATTTCAAGTATGGCGTTAGTTGGATTAGAAATGATCCCATGTGAAAATTTCAAAAGTCCACCACCGACAGCCACTTTGGTTGAAAATATTCGACATCCAAAAAGTTTGAGATCCTGCAGTGCAGTTGCACAACCGACTAGATCGGCAAAGGTGTCTATACTAGAAGATTCATGTAAATGGACGTTGTTAATGTCTTCGCCATGGATAATAGCCTCTGCTGATATCAGCGTTTTAAATGATTCCAGAGCGAACGTCTTGGCTCTCTGTTCTAATTTTAAAAAATCACAACACATTGCAAGAGAACGAAACATTTTCATTCCGTTACGTTGAGAAATGCTATCTTTGAATTGAAATTGAAATTGTGTAGCATTGAAACCATGGGATTTTGTTTTGATAAATGCTGCATCTGTTATTTTAGATCCCTCCAGGAAATTCTGACACGCAACAACTGCACCAACAACTTTGTTTCTATCTGCTCCTGCATCGATCAAACATGACAATAACATATCACCTGATATACCAGCAGTTTGAGAATCAATTATTGCGATTTTTACCATCTGATAAAAAATTGCTGCTAATTGTAAATATATATAATTTATCTGACAAGATGAACGTCTTTTGTGGTCAAGTGATTCTGCTTGGTTTTCAATAGTTCTGACTCGCTTTTTTTGAATAGATTATTACTATCTTTGGTTCGAAATAGGAGTCAAGTGTGAATCAGATGCATGAATGTTTAGAATATTGTCGTGGGTTTAGTTGATACGCTGTGATAAGGGGGATCTAAAGTTTTATATCGCATTATATGTATCTTATAGAATCAATACACAAAAGCCGATGTTTTAACAAATAGTTGTATGCTTATTATAGATATTTTATAATATATTTATATATCACTGATATGGATATATATACCTACGCTATGTGCATTAAGGGCGATATAATGGCCATGATCGAAGGACATGAGAAGGCAAAGCATATTAAGCAAGGCCCTTCGACTCGAAGGATCCTGGAGGAAAGCATTCTAAATAATTATTCTATAAGGCCCTATGTCAAGTATCTCCAATTTAAGCATCAGATGAAAAAGAAGAGGCTGCCTAAGTATCCAGATGTTATCATTTCAAAAAATGGATAGTCTTTTAATTTTTAAGGTCTAATCTAACAGTTATATTGTTTACAAAATTGTATTATGATATAGATAAAGCAGCTCTAATGATACGAATTTATTATCTACTTGCACATTGTTTGTTGTCTCTAAGTCTTCCTTTGTCGTGCATAAGACTAATTTTTTAAAGGTACAGCTCAAGTATGATGTTTGAAGAATACACTAATGATTCTTTATTCTTTTATCTATGTCTTTACCACCATAAGAAAAGAATGACTAATCTACTGCAAGTTGTAAAAGTATAAGTATGTATTCTTTGGGCGTTATTTCCGTGCCATGATGCTCCTTATATTTTTTGCATTTGTCTAAAAGGTCTTTGTAATGATCCTCATCCAACACAAGATCAATTTTATATTGCTTTTCTCTTCCCATTTGTATTTGTCATAAGAACTAGTCTAAATTAATCGTTATTAAGTTGTTAATCAATTGAAGTTATCACAGAAATTGTCTCTAGGGAGATTCATGCCTTGGCAAGAGTAGACTGCGTAAAAACGCTTTCATAGTCATACCGCATTCGTTGTATGTAGGTGGTATGTATACTAAGACTGGCACCATGCTACCATAGGAGAATCAATAATCAACCATGCCATAAACTGCTTAAGCCTTCGTTGTGAGCGGATGCCTTTATAACTATCTCTTTAATAACTTTGTACAGCTCCATTTGGATTCTTCTGGTCTATCTTTAAGAAAGACATCTGAGAAAGACTTTTGCCATTTATTAAGAGAACTCATCTTACCATCTGGAATTGGATTCAAAAGTAGTACAAGCCAACCAAGAAGATATTGCAAAAGAAAAAGAAAATACAAGAATTCATAGTAGATGATGAAACTCTGATTATAGTTGGCAATCAATTTGCTTGGTTGTTGTGGATTGTTGTCGATTCAATCAATAAACTGATTCTTAGAATACACATTTCTTTTGAAAGAACAATTCTTGTGGCAGAACTATTCCTGACTTCATTAGTAAAAGATTATGGAAAGCATTCGCTTTCAACAGATGAAGGAACATGTTATTCATAGGCTTGTAAACTCCTGAGAAGGTAGAACATCATCATCTTCGTATTCATTCATTTAACATATGAGAAAAAAGCAACTTCTTTATGCCTGAACATTTATTATCAGAATTGATATTCTGACCATTATTCTTATTACTGACAGGTTAGATTTTTTTACACTTATAAATGATCTAACTTTTGTTATCTATAAATGACTATAACTGTTATAGGTTCAGGAAAGGTTGGTGCTTCGGCTGCCTTAAATTGTGGTTTGAGAGAATTGGATGACTTGCTACTATTAGATATTATTCATGGCTTGCCTCAAGGAGAAGCCATGGATATCAACCATCAGTTATCAGAAATAGGATCGGATTGCATAGCAAGAGGATCAAACAATTATGAAGATATGAGAGATTCTAAATTCATTGTATTGGTTGCTGGAGTTGGAAGGAAGCCCGGAATGACTAGAATGGACTTGCTGAAAACTAACGCTGGCATAATAAAAGATATTGCTCCGAAAATTGCCAACTATGCCAATGATGCTACACTAATTGTTGTCACGAATCCCCTGGATCCAATGACTTACCTTGCATTGAAAAAAACAGGAATAAAGAAAAACAAGGTTATGGGAATGGGAGGAATGTTAGATCTATCAAGATTCAAAAGTTTTATTCAAGATGCTACACAGGTATCAAGAGATTCAATTCAAGCAATGGTAATAAGCGAGCATGGCGAGAATATGCTTCCGTTGACACGCTTTGCATCTATAGGCGGCATTCCTCTAAATGAGTTCGTTCAAAAGGAAAAATCAACTGAGATTTTTGAGCAAACAAAGAAAGTCGCTGCAGAAGTAATTGCACTTAAAGGTGCTACGGTATATGCACCAGGCAATGCAGTTGCAACAATGATTGAATCCGTAGTCAAAAACAAAAGATCTGTTATTCCTATATCAACGCTACTAGAGGGTGAGTATGGATATGATGATGTATGTATAGGAGTGCCGGCTATAGTTGGGGCAGAAGGTGTAAAGAAAATAATCGAACTCAAATTGGATAGTTTTGAGCAGGATATTTTTAATAAAGGCGTTAATAGTGTCAAGGAGGCTATTAAGGCTCTTCAGTTGTAATCTTTTATCTATATGCCTTGAGAGCAATTTCTAAGAATAGTATTAGAAAGAGATGAATCCTTGATAATGTAGACTTCATAGCTATAATTCATCTTTTATTATATGGCAGTTATGATTCTCTTATTTTTGTAAACTTTTCGATGTTTCTCCATTCTATAGTATTCCAGAGCTTGTCAATCCAACTTTCATAACATTAGAGAACTATGATGATCATCTCCTTGTTAGCGCTCATTCTAAATCAAATATACTGTCTTCAAAGTTGAAAACCTCCTCATTATCCTCGTCGACATCTTCTTCAATATCCCAATAGATAGTAGTGTCATCATCGTCTTCTGGTTCCGGCTCAGGTTCCGGCTCAGGTTCCGGCTCAGGTTCCGGCTCAGGTTCCGGTTCTTCCTCATTATCCTCGTCCTTATCTTCTTCTTGCTCCTGAATAGATGGTAATAAAGGAAGTGGCGTAGGAACAGAAGGAATGGATTTTGGAGATGTTATTATTGATGAAGTTGTACCATTATTCTGTTCTTTTTCTGCTGCTGCGGATGTGACTATTGCAGAAGATTCTGTTATGCCTAGAACATTTACACTATAACTTTTTGTTAGATTAGCAGCAGCAGGATTATTATTATTGGCATTATCATCTGAGCAAGATATTTGTGCAGTTAGTTGGTTTGTTTTGTTTGTAATTGCATGATATGCAGGTGTATATGTAAATGCCCATGTAGAATAATCATTTACTCCACCTGGACCTAATGCTTTTGTATTCTGAAATGGCTTTTGGCCATCCCAACCAGCATAAACTGTACAATCAGTAGCGACATTATCTGAAGAAACCCCGGCAATTGTGAGATTTCCAGTTAAAACTTCTTGTCCAGGTTTGTGAGATGTGATGTTCACTTTAACTCTGTCAAGATTGGAATCATTGGCAACTAGAGGTATTGAAGGAGAGGTTTGAGAAGAAATATTGTTTGCTGTTGCTCCTTCTTCCACAACTGTTGTTGGTCTATTATTTAAAGTAATATCAGTAGTAGTATTACTACTCTTCTTTGAAGAAGCGATCTCATTTGAAAGAGCAGTAGTATCGTTACTTTCTATAGCAGATGGCTCTTGTTGTACATCTTCTATAGATGTTGTATCAGCCATATTATTCGCAGTTGCTATTCCAACTACATTTACACTATAAAATTTTGTTAAATTAGCAGTACCGCCATTACTATCATCAATACACGATAATTTTGAAGTTAGATTGTTAGTTCCATTTGTAATAAGATGGTAATTGTTAGTATATGTAAAAGTCCATCTAGAATAATCATTTACTCCATCTGGACCTGTTGCTGTAGCAGTTTGAAATGGCTTTGTATTATTCCAATCAGCATATACTGTACAGTCAGTAGTAGCATTATCTGTAGATGTTCCTGAGATTGTAAGCTCGCCAGCTGGTTCTTGTTGACCAGTGCTAGGGGATGTAATCTTTATACCTATTATTGGCTGCGGCTGCTGCTGTTGTTGTTGTAGCTGCGCTTGTGATTGTAAAGCACTATAATAATCTGGAAAAGCAGAATAAAGGATGAGTAGTACTCCAAGAGTAAATACCACTATAAGTCGTTTTGTTAACTTGAACTGGCTAAATCTTTTCATACCTTATGACAGCTATCGATGACAATATCACTGATATAATAATAAGAGTTATGTATAGAATGACACTGAATGTCTCCTTTCAAATAGGTAAGCCATATATATAAAACAGATATATAGCGGATTAATCTGGGACTGACTCCATCCAATCTTTGTGTTATCCTAACTTCTAATTATTATTATGAAACTACTTTTCGTCTAATTCCCTCTTCTGCTTTATCTTGTCACGTCTAACGATTTCCTTGTCAATCTCTTCGTGTTTAATTTTCTCTCCTCTGCGCCCGGGTGTTTTCATCTCCTGCTGATTCACTTTCCTTCTTTCATCCACTAACTCGTCATACCCACGATAGCTATCCGAGTTTTGTTGCTTTTTCTTTTCCAACTCTTGGGCATATCTTTTCCTAAAAAAACCCTCTTCCTCAGTATCATCAGACATAATATTAACTTGATATAATAGTATTAGAGTTATTAATAATTGTATTCAGATTAATCTTTCTTTTCATCCCATCTAGCTGACAGATGTTCATATAAGAATAAAATTAGGATGTAGATTTTTGCATCTTATTCGTACGAATTTGATATGTATATTCAATTTCTGTTCACATATAAGGAATTTTGTAAATTAATTAGTGGATCATAACTCAGGTAAGGTACTCGGAATACTCATTTATTACTAGATTTTTACACAGTCGTGAAACTAATTACAATGATGAAGACGAAGAGAAACAAAAAAGAGAGGAGATGGAGAGATAACGTAAAAAAAACAAACTTTTAAAAAAAGTCCTGAAGAACTATCTTTTTGGTTTATGTCTTGCAATTGAAGGTATCTGACTACAATCAATCTAATTTCTTTAAATGATATTGCTTTGAATCGAAATTATATTTATAATTTTTTATTATCTAAAAAGAGACGACTTATTAGTGAACGAAAGTTGTTGGTATGAATGAAATATCAAAAGTAATGTTTGAGGGCACAACATTAGTCTCAACAATATTATCAAATCTTATCAGTACACGCAGAGTAAATAGCATATTGAAAACTATAAAGTGTTTAACTTTACAGACATTGGTTACACCCCCGCTGATCTCTATACTAATAATTGGCATTATATGAGTAGAAGATAATGGCTAAAGAGTCTCGTTTGCTCTTCTGGGTTGAGCAGATGTCTTTGAACTCAATCATGACGAGTATTATAATGACTGATGAACACATAGCGCATGTAGTGATTTACTCTTGCTAATTTTTAGCAGATGAAAGAATTTTTATGACATATACATGCGCATCTGATTTTAACTGTTGTCATTATTGTTCAGACTAATATTGTTTTATATGTGATGTTTTGTGGATATATATCTTCTATATTTTATTCTATTGTAGTTTATACAATTTATAGAATGGAATTAGTTACTTCATTAGTATGAATGACTATATATTTCTGTTAAAAGCGTATGGATAATCATGGAAATTAAATATAGTCGAATACTGCGTTGGACAGGACGGAGATTCTGGGAATCCAGGCAGTTTTATTCAGCGTATATAGGATTGTTTGTAGCTATAACAAATTGGATTACAATTCAGTATAAACTACTTTTAGAAAATGTCCCTGTTCTAAAT
>JAREAI010000148.1:0-6493 GCA_029240435.1 Nitrososphaeraceae archaeon
GAATAGATACTTCAATATGTGTAGAGACTTCTTTAAGAGATGCTTTTAATATTGGGTATGACGTAGTTCTTATTTCCGACGCTACAGCATCTAATAATAAGAAACATTATGAATCAACGTTAGAGAATGTGAAAGATTACTATGGAATAGTAATGGATATGAAAGAGTTAGTTCAATCTCTGCCATTATCCCAACTTAATACACTGAGTAATCGAAAATAATTTAGTATTGGATAAAGAGACAAAATAAAAAAGTATGCATAAAGAAATTAATGGCAGTCTCTTTATATTTACGTTATAACGTCTGCCGCTGCTATCTAGTATATTTGTCATCTCAGACTATATACAAACCCATATTCAATCAATTGAAAACCTATTGTCAGAAATTGTAAATTGGATGAGTATGATGAATAAACATCTGGTACTTGGTTAGAAGAAAAATAACATAGATCTTTTAAAAGGAAAATAAATATGGAGATGATTAGAAAAATTATGGAGGGTACAATGATTTAGTAGTATATACTGTTTTCCCAATTTGTAATCAGTATAATTAAAAATGGCATAGTAGTGCATAGAACAATATTTACTAAAGGCATCTATCGATACACCGTGTTTTTTTCTGGATCTGCAGTAGTTTCTGCAACTAAGTTTGGCATTTATAATAGTTTTTCTTTTTATTGAATTAAAAAATATTGAAATATATACTTCAGAGTTATAGACATGGTAATTTTTGAATAGACTGCAATGCATCATTATCATTAGCCAAATTGTTTAATCTATAATTACATAATTAAACAAAATGTAAATTTGAATTCTAAATAGGAACCACTTGATATCAGATCAATCCTACTTCCCTTAATTTCTGCGGCATATAAGTTTCTGCAAGGTATTTGAATCCATGCTTGAAAAATGCATCTAATTCACATTTCTCTTTACGTTTCAAGAACAGATTCAATTCTCTCTGCCATTGTTTGTCCTGTAGCCATGGCTTCTTTTTCATATCGTTAGCTCTATTCATATCTTCATCAGAGGCTGTCAACCTTGCCACTTCAGGAATATTGTAGTCATAGATATCAGAAAACATCATCCCAAGCACTTTTGCGTTTGGGGTGACTAATCTGTCACTATCATAACTGAGAGATTCGCTCCCTATTTTGTAACGCAATGCAATACCAAGGCCCCACGGGTCAGCATCAGCAAAAATTACAACAGGTTTTTTCCATTCTTCATTGAGTGTCCTGACCATCATCCTTGTGGCTCTATCCGGCTCTCCAGAACCTGTCATTAAAATTGCATTATATTTTTGTATAAATCCAGATTTTCGGATATTATTCAGAACTGTATCTTTTTCTACGACCATTACAAAGTTTGCCTTTACATTAACGATTTCGACGTCACGGATGTTAGTAGGAATTAATTGTGATGTTGCTCTGCTTCCAAGATTACAATCAATAATATCGCCTCCTACCCGAAGTGTAATAGGTCCAGATATCATGCCTTTAGGTTTAGATGTAACTGAAAATTCTTCCCTAGGAACACCTGTCAGCAACTCTAATGCTTTGATGGCGTCATCTGAATTTTCCTGTGAATTCCAAAACTTTTGTTTATTCTTCTCGTCTCCTACTGTGCTGAGCGTAGCATAATACATACCCCTGATAGTACTCTCCATCTCCTCATCAAGTAGCCTTCTGATAGCGTTCGCCATGACTAGATACTGTGCAAAAGTAGGAATTTTTTTTGTACTATCTGGGCTCACCTGAATCATTTTATTTCCTATAGTAAGCATTCGCTTCTCGTCGGACCAAATTGTATTATCATAACCAACTTTTGGAACATCTAAAACTGGCATTGTTTTTTGAACCATTAGATCATCATTAACATCTCTCATGATTAACTTGATTTTCTTGATGACTTCTTGATGGCGTTTGTCTGCTGCAGTCAATTATATTCTCCTCGCTTTCGTTTTATTAAAAGTATCTAAAGTGATTGGATTTTTTGATCCTGTTCCCTTTTTAATATACTTTTTAGATTTATTCTTACGACTTGATGTTTTGTTTTTTATTTTCTTTTTCTTTTCCCTCGAAGCATAAATCATGTGTTTCGTCGCGTCTTGTTTTAAGATTTCATTTTCATTTTCTTTTGTCTTGTCTGCTTCTTCCTCAATCCTTTCTCCCGTTATTTTATCTGCTTTTGTGTGTTTTGAATTATCTACACTCTCTCCCCTGACATGTTTTTCTGCAAGCTGGGAAAATGCCTCTGATAGTTTCTCTGAATCCACCTTAATTGATTCGGAGATTGCACTAATGATCAAAGGAATATAATGCTTATAAAGTCTTAGTCGGCTTTCGGCCTCTTTTATTCTTAACTCTTTGCGGATCTGAGCACTCACCTTTCGATATAGATCAGCTAAACAGGCTTTCATATATCGCTTTAAATCACCTTCTGATGCAATACTTTCTTTGCCAGCAGTTTTGTATGGAATTTTAGTTGAACAAATATGGAAAAAAATATGAATTGGAAGCAATTCTACGGCGCGATCGGATTTGGAATCTGGATTCGCAAATTGCTCTTTTACTTCCTTTTTCGAAATTCCCATTTTGTTAATTTCAACCTCTGAAACTACTTCTCTTGCAACATCAGAACCTTCATCATATAGCAGAGGAATCTTGTTTGCAAACCTATGCAGTTTAAATGAACTTATGTCACCTCCGTAAGCGATTCCACATTCAACTATGGTTGGTCGGTTGTTAACTACACATGTTCTCGTTGAATATCCTGTTAGAACAGGTCTTAGTACCTTTGTCGATAACTGCTGCTGAGGCTGATCACCTGAATTAGTGTTTTCTTTGTTTGTAACGATGGTATACTCTGAAGTCATTCCAGCAATTAGAATCTCTTCGCCTATAGGACTAAGATGCTCAGTATTAGGTGCCTGAAACTTAGTCTGTTTAGATATATTAACTACTTTAATTAATTCATGCTCATCATATTTATCAGCAATCTTGAGATCTACATTTGCTTTGGTTATGATCTCTTTAGCTTTTTCGCTAGAAAGCTTTTGGAATGAATTGCATAATACACCTTGCAAAGTTGTCTTTTGATTCATAAATCTGATAATTGCCTTTTTCAGAGTTTTCAAATCCATATCGCCAGGATGAGGCAACACTTCCTTTGCTGGATGTGGCATTATCTCCGTTCTTCTTTCAAAGACAACTTTGCCTTCATCAGTCTCAAATGTCAAAATAGCATATGGATTTACAATACTAGTTTGGCTAATATATTCATAAATCTTATTTTTTGTAATGGGCGATAATCGAGCACGTAATACAGCTTCGATTCTAAAACCATATTCATCTTGAATCCGGCTCTCGCCTGTTTTAATTGTTCTCTTTAAAAGAACAATTGGCCTATTTGTTCCAATATCTGTTCTAAGTTCAAAGTAATATTCTGATCCATCCTCTTGTGTTTTTGTCCATACCTTTAGAGGATGATCCGTATCCTTAGTAGAAAAGGCGGCGATCATTTTTAGGCCCACACCAAACAGGCCGCGCTGCTGCTTTTCGACATATTTACCAGATGTCAAAAAAGAACAGACGGCTACAGGGACTTTATCTGACGGAATTCCTATACCATTATCTTGACAACTAACAAGCCACATTTCATTTTCTGGATCTAGTATTTTTAATGACAATGAAATATTTGGTAAAATATGATTGGTTTCACAGGAGTCAAGAGAATTTTCAATTAATTCGCGGACAGCCATATAGAGAATACGCTCTCCAGTAAAGCCAGCAAGTGCAGAATTATCGACAAAGAATTCTGATTCAGCTTTTTTATCATAACGGACTCTTCCTTTTCCGTTATTTGGAATAGCAATTACAGTAGTTTCTGGCTTCATTTGTGATTGTGCAAGTTCAGCAGTAGTCTTTTTCAAATGTTGATGTTAGTTTGGTAACTCAATTTAACTTTTTACAAGATTCAATTTAACTTTTTACGCCAGATTTGTTGACTAGATAAATTATAATTATATTACTATCAAAACTGTGAGCCATATGGTGTAGTAGCATTCTTCAGCTCTTGTATTTTGATAATCTTCATCTCGACGAGAAATCTTTTCTTATTTTTTTGTATTACTATAAAGTCGGATCCAGATCCGACAATATTTCCGTCTACCATGTCCTTAAGCTTGACCACATATCAAATGTATAAAGAATCCTTAAGAGTTTTACTGCTCTCACAAGTGTAGTTAAATAATAAATGAAGTCTAAAGTAGTCTTCTCTTCTCATATATGCTATAAAAAAGATCAGAAAAAGAAAGTATTTGTGCAACAATAGTTTTCATAAGCGTTTATGTACCTTACCTATACAAGAATGAAGAAAAGATGAGAGAAGAGTTTGACAGACAGCAGTAAATTGACAAGATCTTTCGGAAAATAGTATGATAATTAAATCAGGGACGATATTTTATCTATCGAGATGATGCCTCAGACAAAATCTTATCTTGACTATCATCTTTGAACTTGGATAGTTTTTACTTTCTATTCCTAACAGCATCTAGATAAAATTCATAAAGTATACTTGGTAACTTATTTTATCTCTAAAATCGATGATATGAGGAGTTAGAAAAATTCTGATATTTGGGAAGTATATTCTGCATCCTCCGCATACTGCAATAAATATGTATATTTATATATATATGTACATATATATATTACAGTTTTTCTATAGCGTAATCTTATTCTGCTTCTTTTTGATAACAATTTAGGAAGTCTTATGTTAAAATATCATTCATCCGTCCTTGCTTACTCGCTGTCTTGATCTCATGAGCTATTCTCCTGCCCATACTCATAGGTTTATCAAATATTAGTCCTGAATATGGCGAACCATCAAGATATAGATTTGTTCCTGCGACGATCCTTGCTGAAAACTCGAATGTAGTAAATTTTCCTTCTCTGTCGTATACACCCTCGATACAAAAAGGGCCTGTCATTCCTGGTGGAACAAGGCGTCTTGCTGTTTTGACAAATCTTTCCCCCATAGCATACACTTCCTCTAACAGCGATTCCCTTAGAACAAGAGGAATATTCCCTACTACGTTATACGATGGTTGCATTTCAATGCCTAATTGTTGTTTAGCAGGTATTCTACCCATACCATCAACATCCGACTCATATCTTCTGTCTACACCCATAAATTCAAGTCCATTTGTAATTGGGGAATAAAAAAATTGCAGGTATGTTGGAACACCATTTACATATTCTTGTATGTATAGATCATCCTCACTAGTAATAACTCCCTGATCTATCAATTTTTTTGCACCTTCTTCGAAACTTTGCCTATTCCAGGCTAGGAAATAGCCTCGACCACCAGCCGCTCCATGTAGTTTGACAATACATAATCTTTCAATGCTCTCTTTTGATTGTACATATCTTGGTGTAGTCAATAGTGCTTCGTTCATTAGTTTTTGTTTTAGTTTTCTATCTGCTTCCCATTTTATGATCCATTTATTTCCAAAAAAAGGAATTGTGATCTTTTCAATCTCTTCTCTGCTCATATAAGCTATCATTGTTCCATGCGGAATGATAATAGAATTAGTTTTTCTGAGACGTTGTTGAAACGATTCATCTGAGATTTCATTAAATTTGTCAACTAATATCATATCATCAATGAAGTTAAATCTTTTATAAAGTCCAAGGCGTCTTTTTTCACATATTAGCAATGTATTAAATCCTTCATCTTTCGCGCCTTTTAGTACCTGGAGCGAACAATGTGACCCGAGAGTAGCTATAGAATATCTTTTTTTTTTCGACTTTTTTACCACTATGTAGATTCACTAAATGGCGGGTGATTAAAATACTTCGAAGTATTAGGATGTTATTAATGTCTTTTCGAATGGTATATCTGTTAGGATAACAAGAAAAGGTCATATTCTCGTTATTGTGATTTATAAAGATAGTTATTGTGAAATCAAGTAATATTGCTCTTCAAACTAGTTAGCTACTCTAGATAACATCTGATATAGATTCATATTAGACAAACAAAAGTGTGTATATGTTCATATTTTTTACTTTTAGAATAAGCTTTTGATTTACTATGATATAATTATATAAACACCTAGGAGAGCAAGACAGATAAGAGATATATATTAAAACGCTATGCAAATGAGATCTTATCTTTTATCAGGTGATTAGATGATCTAGCTGTTCTCACTACCTTTGTAAGAAATCGAGTAAAAGATTAGGTTCTTCCTCCACCAGTAGAAGTTATGAATTCTGCAATTAACTTGATTACAAACCCTATTCCTCCTACAACAGCCATACCTAGAAGTACTAGACGAAGGTGTGTGAAATAGTCATCTTTGCTTGTCTTCTTAGCTAATTTCAATGTCTGAAGGATTTCTATAACTTTTCGCTGCATAAATGCCAAAAGATTCACTTCAAATTCTTGCATGCATTATTTGAACCTATTGAATTAAAGTTATTATATGTTTACTC
>JAREAI010000398.1:0-3845 GCA_029240435.1 Nitrososphaeraceae archaeon
GTTCCGGTAGCAATTAGTCAAGATCATGATTCTGTAATGGCTGCAGGTCATAAAATGTTTGAAATGTACTCAAAGCTTCCTTTTTATGTTAAAATGTTTGCTGATGCAGGCTTTCCACTAACATCAGATAAGAAAGTAACTGATGAATTTGTTAATAATATGATAATCTCTGGAAATGAAGACACAATAGCTAAATCGTTGACCAAACTTCTGGCTGCAGGTTTGGACGAGCTTATGGTAAGCTTGGTGTCTGTTGTAGATGAGAACTATGAGCAAACACAACTCATGCGTTTGATAGGTCAGCTATAATGGCTGCTGCAAGTAAGCAACGTTATCGTCACTGTATCTATGCATTAATCTATATCGGTATTACCAAATTTCTTCTAACTGTTTTGGTTCAAGAAGCATTTTAAATATTTTATTGAAACTCATGCTGTCGTTGATTTTAAATTCAACGTAAAAGAATAAGTTCATTCTTGAATATAACTTCAGAATTACTACCATGTTTATTAGATACAACTGTTTAAATTTTATCATGAATGAAAAAAGCAACCCTTCATTTCATTTTTCATTTTATCTGGTAACAATATTTCTTGCGATTCTTGTTGTAACCGTAATAATTTTTAGCTCATTAACATTAAACATAAATCATACTACAATAGCACAAAAACAACAACAATCACCTTTTAATGAAGATTTATCTTTTGATATTGATAATGTGACCTTTTCGCATCATATGGCATCTGTGAATGGTATTCAACTCCATTATGTTACAGGTGGTCAAGGAGACCCTGTAGTCTTGTTACATGGATTTCCACAATCATGGTATGAATGGAGACATATAATGCCATCTTTGGCCAAGAACTATACTGTTATTGCGCCTGATCTTAGAGGATTTGGAGACTCTTCAAAACCGATAACAGGTTATGATGGTAAAACTACTGCAGAAGATATCTATCAATTAATATCTCAAATAGGTTTTAATCAACCAATTTTTCTTGTAGCACATGATGTTGGTGCACAGACAGCTTATTCATATGCTTTCTCTCATCCTAACAATGTATCAAAATTAGTAATCATGGATTTTCCATACCCAGGTTTTCTACCTTCAGAGTTTGGTGAGAATGGGCCTTGGTGGTTTGCTTTTCATCAGACACCTAACTTGCCTGAATTTCTAGTACAAGGTAAAGAACGAGAATATATATCATGGTTCTTTAAAGAGTTAGCCTATAATCCATCTGCAATTACAGAAGAAGACATAGATATATTTGCAAATCATTTTTCAGCTCCTGGTACAGCGCGTTCAGCATTTGAATATTTTAGAGCTTTTCCAGTAGATGCACAACAAAATATAGAATCAGCTAAAACCCCAATAACAATACCCGTATTAGCATTAGGTGGTGATATTTATCCAGGGTTAGGTGGTGACATACCTGGCAACTTTGCAGCAAGCTCATTACAATCATTAGCTACGAATGTAACCGGAGTCACTGTTCCACTTTCAGGACACTGGATTCCAGAAGAGCGCCCAGACTTTGTAATAGATCAATTATCAACATTTTTTGGAAATGATAACGTAAAATAAGTTTCCAATAAACTCATTGTGAAATAATTATTGAAAAATTAATGATGCCAATTTATGGAAGGGAGATTCTTATCCCATTAATTCTCTTTTTCATTTTTTTGTAGTCTATTAGAAATTGTTTAGCTGATTTCTAAATAAGTTACCATATCAATAAATATAAGTTTACAGATTCAATTACATGTCATGCTCTAGCCCTCCAAGCTTTTCTGTTTTAGTTATTGAACCCATTTAGTTAATGGGGCCAAGCAGATATGATTTCAACTAAAAAACCATTTACTCTAAGTTACGCCTTGACTAAATGTTAGATAATTATATAGTTTAATTTTAAAAGAAGATATTAGTCATCTTCATATATGTCTGTTTCATGTTAATTTAATTAATGCTTTAGTTCATTCATTCAAAATTAGCTGAGCAGCTCGCCTTGCACTTGCTTCCCTACCCAGTCTCCTACTATGTACAAATTGTCTGCAATCAGTACATCAGGTCTTCCAGATAATCCACCTGCTGCAGCAGTAACAGCAGAATTAGACACCACCATATTGGGCAATGGCCTCTTCTTAACAAGCACTTCTCTCCATCCCGGCTGCAGTAAATCAAGAAACTCTTCTAACTCCTGTTGATCCTCTCTTGGTTTTGGCTCTATTGAAGTGCCTAGATATTTTCCTAAATGGATTAATGCTCCATTTTCAGGAGCAAGCTTTGCAATTGCAGAATGAACTGAAAAATATAGTGGACGATCAACTCCCAGAGCAAACAAAGTATTTTTGTCTGGAAGACTGCTAAGAGCAATATCCAAACATGCCATGCGTACAGGTTTAGATTCTTTTGCTACCTTTGATAGAACCTCTGGTCTCTCGTTGTCATTGAATAGACTGTAGGCATCTTGTGGACCTGCTGCTATTACAACTGTCTTTGCGGATACTTGGGACTTATCAGACAGCATGACTAGCCATCGAGAGTAGGAGGAATCTTTTCTTTCTAACCTCGTTGCTTTTCCCCCCATGACAATCCTTGCTTTGGCATTTTTGGCTACCGTTAAAAGTCCGTCAACAAGCGTCTGCCAACCTCCATCCAAATACATAACTCCCCCTGAATTACCCACATAAATCTGGCGAAATGACGATCCTGCACTCTGAATGTCTGGATCATTTCCATAGGTATTCAGTCTCAAATGTGTCTTGATTATTTCAGCAAGATTTTTGTCTTGAATGTTCTGGTCTAACCACTCCTGCACCGTGACGCTTTCTAATTGTGAAAAATTAATTTTGGCAAGTGAATTAAAGAACTGACTTCCATCTATTTCGTAAGAGTCCCCATTATTTTTTGTAAAAGGTATCCGGCTCCAATCGCTTGGCATTTGGTTTTTCTTTCCATCCATTATATAATAAGAAGTTCCTTTCCCCACAGCAATGCCACCCGTATACTTGATCCCTAATTCTTGTAAAACTTCAGCACCCACGTCTGAAAGATAGAGCGCATGAGCACCTTGATTAAAGTAAAACTCATCAAATACTGAAGTCCTTGCACGACCTCCAATTTCCTTTGATGATTGCTCAAACAAAGTTACTCTTTTTCCAGCACGAGCAAGGAAGGTAGCAGTAGTGAGACCTGCAAGACCTCCCCCAATAATTATAATATCTGAACTATCAACCTTACTAGACATTAAATAATTACATGCTAACAAATGTTGATAAGTATTGCTTTTCTCAAGGATGTTTTGAATACTGGTGGTTTTGCTTTCAGATCATTAAAAGGATGTAAAAAATCCAATATTAGTATAATGCCTTCGTTACAGCTATACCTATCATTTTTATATTCTTTTATGTTACCATTAACTTTAATACTTTAATATTTGACTGCCTAAACAGACTACATACCTCCGTTTTAGCGCCTACGTATAAGTTTATAATATTCTATATCCAGATTCAAATTTTCCATATTTTACAAGGAAGCAACTATTTTCTATCTATCTTTGTAGTATAGTTATAGTTCGATATCAATCGAAATAGTAATATGTTTGCATCTTTATGAAAAATTTTAACAAAATAGAATTACAAATGAAAGAAAACAACAAGTTGAAGAAATAGATATCGCTATATTAGGAGGTGGTCCTGCAGGTTTACAAGCCGCATTAGTTCTTTCTCGCACAAGAAAAAAAATCTAGTTTTTGATACTCCCGAACCTCCAAGAAATACAGCATCTCATGGAGTTCATAATTTTCTTGGCTTAGATGGCCTTTTACCAATGGATATTCGTAAAA
>JAREAI010000015.1:0-18861 GCA_029240435.1 Nitrososphaeraceae archaeon
ATGACCATTTCTTTTAGGTCTGCTTCATTGAGTACTTTTCTTTTGCCTAATTTTAAAACCAATAATTTATTTTAATTACGAATTTAAAAATGTAGTGATCTTGTCATGTGAGCATCTTTCTCATTATGTATTCTTAATCTGACTATAAAGATTTCATAAATTATCAATATAATGAAGTTAAACTCAAGTTAACAAATCATTACTCATCATTTGTTATAGTAAGAAATATTCATATTTCCACTATTAACTATCGATATCAGTTAACTGATTTTGAGAATTCTTAAGATCTTATCGTCATTTTCCTGAGCGATACCGCTTTCGTCTTTATTATTAACAAGAACATATAATGAGCCGTCAGGGGCCTCAATAACATCTCGTAGTCTACCATAACCAACAAGTATGTTGCTTTGAGTTTTAGATTCCAAATCGATATGGCGTAAATGTGAACCCTTTAAAGTAGTGAAAATGAGATCATTTGGATATCCAAGCTTGTCATTAGTAGAGATTGTAACTCCGGTTGGAGCAATGCCAGGATTAAAACAAAACTCTGATGCTTCAAATTTGCCTGAGCCCTTGCATTCTTCTGTGGGCCACCCATAATTTGAGCCCGCTTTTATGACGTTGATTTCATCGTTGCCAGAAGGACCATGTTCAGTAGCATATAGCTGTTTTGTTTGAGAATGCCATGCTATTCCTTGAATATTTCTGTGACCGTAAGAATAAACAGGCGAGCCTAGAAAAGGATTATCATCAGGAATGGTTCCATCAGGATTAAGTCGCAAGATCTTGCCTGCGAGTAACTTAACATTTTGTGCAAGCTCTGGAATAGTTGCATCACCAGTTGATATGTATAATTTCCCATCAGGGCCAAACTTTATACTTCCACCATTATGAAATTGTGCACCTGGAATTGAATCAATAATCACTTTTGATTCAATAATTTTATTTTCCTTTTCGGTGAGCATTAGAACTTTATTGTAAAGTTTGCTTTTATTGGCATATGTATGATAGACATATAACAGATGATTTTCAGTGAAATTTGGATGCAATGCTAGACCTAATAGGCCCCCTTCGCCTGTTTGTTCAACCCGGATGCTTGCTGCAGGCTCATCGATAAGTTTACCTTGGGCGTCAATTATCCTTATTCTACCCTCTCTTTCAGTAAAAAAAATTCTACCATCTTTCGCAATGTCAATAGACCAAGGAACTTCAAGATTCTGTGCTACTATAAGTATGCCGCTGTTGATGTCGTTATTATTAAGAGTCTTATTAGGTTCGGGTAATGGAATAGTAGTATCAAATGGTGTTACAAAAATTGTCACAGCACCAGCAGCAATTACTACAGATGCAGAAATAATGATGAAGAGTAGATTCATTATATTGCTATTTTAGAGATGGTAAGGTTTTTTAATGTAATCTTTAAGATCCAAAGATCCTAATGAAAGTATCTGAAATTAATGCTAATAAAATTATAATGCTAAGTCCAGAGGATTCAGTTGCAAAAGCTCTGAACATGATGTATGAAAATAATATCAATCAAATACCGATAATTGATGCTGATGATGTTGGAAAATATATAGGCATGATATATGCCAAGCAATTTCTTGGCGTAAATGCTATTCCTACGTCAAAATTAAAGAGTTTTGTTGTCAATACGCCTGTTTTGAATTCAGACGATGATATTGAGAAATGTGCTCAACTAATTGTAGTAACTGGAAATCGTGCATTGCCTGTTATTGAAAACGGAAAACTGATAAGTATTGTGAGCGAAACCGATGTAGTACTTACTTCAGATTTTGGTCATGCTATCGTAGATGAAGTTATGTCTGGAGCTATAGTAATTGAGGAGGATGATACATTAAGCAATGCACTGTCAAAAATGCGTAGATATAACATTTCACGACTTCCAGTCATTAATTCACGAGGAATTCTTACAGGTGCTATGAATGCTTTAGATATCACTAAAATTATTGCTACACCTAGAGAAAGAGCTGGAAAATCACGAGGAATTGGCACCATGGTTACCATTAGAGAAGTCAAACTTAAAGATATTATGAGAAGAGCAGTATCAGTTGAAAGGGGAACCAGTCTAAACAGTGTAATAGAAAAATTTGAAAAAACGGAGGAGATTATCGTTGTTGGGGACGGAAGGCCAATTGGTATCATTACTCCCAAAGATGCGTTAGAACTGACACTTCCCAAAACAACCGAGCCTACTATTCATATTGCTCACCTGGACAGTGATGAAGCACGTCGAGAAATAGAAGAACAAATGACAAAATTCTTGAAGAAAATTCAAGGAAAACTAGAGAATGTACGCCTTACAATAGTCTACGCCGACAAGCATAAGACACATAAGTATTCTGTGAGAGCTAGGGTTATCACTACTACTGGTGTGGTTGCTGCAAAGGCTGTCGGTTACGACCCGTTGAGTGCCTGTAAGGAATTAGTATCCAGATTAGATAGAAGAATAAAGTCGGAACACAGTCAAAAAATAAAGGATAGACAGCATAGAGAATCTGCTAGAAAAGTATCCTAGATAACAAAAGAAAAGATGGCGCAGATGAGGAGATTTGAACTCCTGATCGCCCGAGGGCGAATCGGCTTACTTTCAGCCATTGATACTCAAGGCCGACGCATTATTGTGTTCTTTGTTTTGACCAAGGAAGACCACTCTGCCACATCTGCTCATATTATTATCCACCCAGTTACCTACTATTATGTGTTAACTGCGTCGTGAAACACAAAGAATGTTAGGTATCTTTAATATGAAAATATTCTTGTAATAGATACAAAATCAGCAGTAAAATCCAATGTTTAAGATAATCTGAATTCATCTGCTAAAATCACATTATTCAAAAGCATTGGTAGGCAAGACAATGAACTAAAGAAAGGAATTCAATCAGACAGACCATGATACATTCAGAAGATCTTCGAGTAATTGGACAGATTACAAAAGCTTGCTGATTACTATAATCTATTATTTGATTTATCCACATTTCATTCAAACTATTTTATACTTCTCTTTTGCTTCGATAAAACTAAAGACTCATCTTTCCTAATCTTCCTATGTTTCAAGGACAGACATACTGTCTTTTCATCTTGATCTGCGAAGATAATAAGTAATCTTTTGTTTAAGGAGGTTCACATGCTGCAACATTCTTGTTGTTGTTGTTGTATTGTGTATGGCCTATGGTTTTACAAACAATTATAGCATAGAAATAAGTGATCGTTTGTGCTTTATAGTGACTGCTAATTTATCCTCAGGCAACGAGGTTATGATACCTATTAATAAACCTTGGATAGAAGAAGAAGAAAGACGTGAAGTACTGAATGTTCTAGAAGAGAATGCTCTTACAGATGCATCACACAATGGAGGAAAGAGAGTACGAGATTTTGAAGCGCAGTTAAGAGATTATCTGAACGTAAAATATGTTATAGCTGTTAATTCAGGAACTGCTGCATTGCATGCAGCTTTACTTGCTGCAGATATCAAACAAGATGATGAGGTTTTACTTCCATCATTTACGTTTGTTGCTACTGCCAACTCTGTCGTTGCATCTGGTGCAAAGCCTGTTTTCGTCGATATCAATAAATCAGATTATACTATGGATATCCAAGACCTAAAGAGGAAAATTACCAAAAAATCTAAAGCAATTATACCAGTTCACTTATACGGCCATCCTGCAGACATGGATGAAATTATAGATCTTGCTAGTAAATATTCAATCGATATCATCGAAGATGCATGCCAATCACTTGGCTCTACCTACAAAAAAAAACAGACTGGAACCCTTGGCTTGATAGGTTGCTTTAGCATGTATGCCAGCAAAGTATTGACATCTGGTGAAGGTGGAGCAGTTATCACTAATTATAGTGACCTTTCAGACAAGCTAAAAATGATCAGAAACCATGGTATGGTTGAAGGGAATGATACAAGAATTTTTGGCCTTAATCTTCGGTTGCCAGAATTGAGTGCTGCCATTGCCAAGGTTCAAATGAAGAAGCTCACAAAAATGTTAGAATTAAGAAGACGAAATGCAGAATTATTGACAAAGTCATTCCTTCCCATAGCTGACAGAACCCAATTAAAACTTCCTCAAGAGGATGAAGAAAAGAAATATAATTGGTATCTCTATACTGTAGCATTAGAAAGAAACAACGTTAGAGACAAAATCAAAGACAAGATGATAAAAAACAAAATTGGTGCTACCGTATATTATAATCCTCCAGTTCACAAAACTCCATATTATGAAAAGATGATTTCCTCAGAGGCAAATCTTACCAATACAAATTGGGCTAGCGAACATGTTCTATCATTACCAGTTAATGCACTGATAAAGCTGCCGGATATAGAACGCGTTGCAGAACGTTTTAATAGTGCCGTCAGAGAATCTATGGTTTAATACTTTATACATAATATTTTGGTTTGGTAACTCAAAACTTTTTATAACATTAATTTTTGTATATGAGAGGATGCCAATAGATACTGGGGATACTACATGGATGCTTATTTCAACCGGTCTAGTAATGCTTATGACTCCAGCTCTAGGTTTTTTTGAAGCTGGACTGATCAGAGGTAAAAACTCTCTTTCCGCTATAATGCAAACTTTCTCAGGTCTTGCAATTCTTTCCGTTCTTTGGTTTATCCTAGGTTTCACATTAGTTTTTGCTCCCTCGCAAGGAGGGTTTATCGGTGGTCTGAATTGGGTATTTTTTAATGGCGTGCCATTTAATGATTCAGTAGATTATGCACCAACCATTCCTGGCGTTACTTTTGGATCATACCAAATGATGTTTGCTGTTATCACTCCACTTTTGATTACTGGCGCATTTGCTGAAAGAATGAAGTGGAGTTCATTTTTTGTATTCATCATTGCATGGAGTATTTTGATTTACTATCCATTAGCACATTGGATCTGGGGTAGGGGATGGCTTGCAGATCTAGGAGTTTTTGATTTTGCTGGTGGAATAGTGATTCATACTAGCGCAGGAATGGCTTCTCTTGCTGCTGCAGTTGTTCTAGGCAGGAGAAAGAATTTTGGGCCTGATATTATGGTTCCTCACAATATTCCACTAGCCGTTATTGGTGCTACGTTGCTATGGATTGGCTGGTTTGGATTTAATGCAGGAAGCGCCTTGGCATCGGGATCATTAGCTGCCAATACGCTCCTTGTGACACATATAGCTTCTGCAACATCTGCATTGATGTGGATACTTCTATCGTGGAAAAGAGCAGGCAAGCCATCTACAACTGCAGCCATCAATGGCGCGATATCTGGCTTAGCAGGTGTAACTCCTGCGGCAGGTTTTATAAGTGCACAGAACTCTTTCTTTTTGGGCATCATATTGGGTTTTGCATCGTACTATGCAATCATATTATTAAAGGAGCGTTTGAAAATTGATGATGCATTAGATGTCAGTTCTGTACATGGTGTTACAGGTATAGTTGGATCCTTAGCGATTGGTATTATCGCGAGTACTGTGATAAATCCTGCAGGTCCAGAGGGTTTACTATATGGAAATCCTATGCAACTAGCAATTCAGGCTATGGGTGTTGCAGTAGCAGCAGTATTAGGATTTGTTGGAACGTTGGTAATTATGAAGATCATCAATGCAACCATAGGATTGAAGGTAGAAGATGAAGAAGAAGATATTGGTTTAGACATTACACAACATGCAGAAAGAGCATATGTAGACTGAGTTTTTTATCTTTTATTTAGACTTGGTAAACTTTTTTATTACTTTAATAATAATGGTTTTTATTGAGACTAATAATTTATACGGGTAAGGGCGGCACAGGAAAAACCGTTACTTCCTGTTCTACTGCGATCAAACTTTCTGAACGTAATTACAAGACCCTGCTGATTTCTTCTGATCCTGCTCATACTTTAAGCGATGCTTTTATGATGCCTGATATTGGATATGAATCAAAAGAGGTGATTCCAAATATGTATGCATTGCAGATCGATCCTGTAACTGAGATGAATAAGCAATACGATACAATTCTTTCTTATTTGGCATCAATATTTTCTGCAAAGGGTATTGATGAAACACTTGCATATGAAATTGCAATGTTACCTGGAATGACTCAGCTATTTTCTTTGTTGAAAATAGAAGAAGTTGTACGAGAAAAAACATTTGATGCCGTAGTTCTCGATATGCCCGCCTCAGGAGAAGCACTGCGATACCTTTACTTTCCAAAGTTAATTGGAAGTATTGGAAAAAAATTTACTGGATTAATGGGAATGTTTAGTGGAGTTACTAGGATGTTTCAGCCTCTATCAAAGACTACCTCGCTGCCTTCAAAGAATGTTTTGCAAAGTGAAATAGATCTATTGGATAGACTTGAGATACTATCAGAATTTATTCGGAATCCGAATATAACAAGTATAAGATTGGTCGCAAATCCTGATACATTTAGTATAGAGAATGCTAAAAGAGCATTTATGTCCGCCAGTCTTTACGGAATAAACGTTGACCTTGCTATAATTAATAAAATCATACCACCAGGCAGTCCTGATGAGAATTATGCAAATTGGGCAGCTGTTCAACGGACAAAGATTGAAGAAGCAAAGGCAAATTTCTATCCACTTCCGGTAAAGGAAATTAAACTTCATGCCAATGAATTACGTGGAGCCGAAATGTTAAGAGAGAACGGAGAATTGATATTTGAAAATCAAGATCCCGCAACGGTCTTCTATCGCGGAAAGGCATTTGCATTTATAACAGAGGATTCTAAATTACGAATGACAGTTAAGGTTCCATTTACTGAAAAAGATGATTTTGATGTAGAACGTCATGGAGATCAACTTACTATAAAAGTCAAAAATCCTGTAGGTTATGTTGTTAATATTGTCCCATTACCTACTGCTACTATAGGTATGAAGCTTGCGAAAGCAAAATTACAAGGCGATGAATTAAATGTGCTATTCGAAAAGTATCTTTGATAAATGAATTTTAGATATCATACTGTATAGGTTAAGATAAGATGATGATCGTTCAATTTTTCTTTATATTTAACAAATTGTCAATAGAGTCAATATTAAAGAAATCCTAAATTTAGGCATAATTTCCTTTAATTGAAGATCTGGCACCACAAGCCTCACATAGAAGAAATCCAAGTTTTTTGTTCTTTTCAGTTCTAGTATCTGGGCTTCCGCAAACAGGGCAAATTACATAGTCCTTGATATATCTATCGATTAATGCTCCAAAAGATGATGGCTCTTTGCGTCCCAGGAATATTACTCGCTCACCAGCAATATAACCAGCAGAGGCAAGTTCCTTATTGAGATAAAGTAGTAATTTTTCCGGATCTCTTCTCAATGCTTTAGGAAATTCCATGAAATTCCTAAAAAATGTACGTTGACCAACCCAGATAATTTGGGGAGTAGGAACTTCGAGTCTTGATGCTTCTTTTCTATAAGTATTGCCTATTTTATCTTCTAAACGCTTTAGTAAACCTTCGTAATCTGATTTTGTTTGAAATCCCACATTCTTTGTATTGATATTCGGTTTAATGTGCGTTATGTATGAGGGAAGGAGGAGGAGGAAAAGTAAGTGAGCAACTTTAATTAAGTTTATTGGATTAAGACCAATTCTCCTATATCATAGACGACTACAAGGGGGTATATTGATTAGACTAAACTCAGAACCTTCAAGCCTTCTTTTCGTGACCTCCATTGCCAAGGAAGACGAGTCACATCCTATCCATTTTCTTGCCAATTTTTGTGCTACTAATAAGGTGGTACCCGAGCCACAGAAGAAATCTGCAACCAGATCTCCGACTTTAGAAAATTGTCCAATTATTCTTTCTAATAATTCTGTGTGTTTTTCCGTGCCGTAGCCTGTTGAATAATTATATGTCTCTATGTCCATCCAAACATTATCAAGAATTCTGTGAGTTTTTGGTGGGATCCAGTATTCTGCATATTTTATACCTTCACGCTTACGAATAAATTCTAGTTTCTTATTAGTCTGTACCCAATATTCTTCCAAAGGAATAGAAGAAAATCTCTCTTTATAATATTTGTAGTTTTCTATTGCTTTTACAGCTCTGACTTTACACCACTTCCACTGGCCTCTTTCTGGAACAATGCCAAATATTTCATAGCGCATAGTAGGTCTATCTATATTGCTCCAGAACCCCATCCATTTTGAATTTGAAGTATGCTTAGCTAGCGGATGCGGAAATTTTGTATTCGCAGATTTTGAATACCATAGTATAGTATCATTTGCACTATGCATTCTATCAATAGACTGGAATTGATAAAGTAGGTTTTTCCGTCTACCTCTTTTAACTAAGATCTCATTACGAAAATTTTCGTGTCCAAAGATTTCATCCATGATTACTTTTACATAATGAACAATATGCCAGTCAAGATGAACAAATATGGAACCAGATTGTGATATCAGTTTTTGAACTGCATATAGTCGCGGATAAATCATATCTAGATATACGTTTATTTGTCGTTTCCATATGTCTTCAAATGCAATATTATGAGCATTTTTTATGCGATGAAAATATTTTTCGCCACTCCAGAATGGAGGATCAATGTATACGAGATCAATCTTTTCTGAAAACCCCAGTTTTATTAAATGATTCATTGCATCAATGTTATCTGAATGGAAAAGTAAGTTAGAGAGCCTTTTTTTGTCTCTTCTTACAATTATTTTTTTCCATTTTTTATTTTCATTTTTATTCTTTGATATCCAATAAAGTTTTGCGGGCAGATCTTTCATAAGCGAACAGGTTTGAATATTACAAAAGGTTGTTAATAATTAAATCGGATTCCAAATAGTTTAACAATATTTTCTTGATTTATGATTTCTTCACTGTGTACAATTCATTCTATTTTCATGCTAATACAAAAATTTTTTAGCATATGAATAGAGTATATTCTTGAAGATCAAACAATCGTAAGTGATTTAGATACTTTCAGTAGCATAAAAGTAACGATTATACTAAAGATGTTGATTGCGAATTAATAAATGTTGTGTGTAAAATATATAAATACTTATAATATATTCAAAAAGTAACAATAATCATTAATACTATTGAAAAGTTGTTGCATATCTCTTTTTTGTGATTTTAGGATCGTTTATTCTAATGCATAAATACACTCTATACTATTACTACGAAATGGCTAGCCAGTATTACTTATCCATTCTATAAAAGGGACAAGCGTACTTTCAAACGGCAATGATTTAGAATCTTTTGCATTGAAGCATAATAATAACATTCTTCCTTCAAGTTTTCTTCTTAGTGATGAAGGAAGCTGGTTTTCATCAAATGGCTGAAATAGTTCAAAAAAATAATCTTGCTTGTAATATGCTATATGCTGTGCAAAGCAATCTGACAGAATACTGGGATCGCCAGCAATTCGTTTGTTCATTTTAGACCAATCAAACAAACTATCTTTCTGTAATTCTATAGAAATTTGTAGGCTTCTTCTTATATAATTCTCACGAGTAAAATTTGAATCCATTTTGTTTGGCATGTTATAAAAACCTCTTATGTCTTTAGCCAATTGGCCGATTGCCCTTTTTGCGAGATCAATTGCGGTCAGTATTTCCAGCTGTCCTTTTACTCCATAATCTTTTCCAAACATGTAGAAAGTTGCTGTCAACTCATCTTTCTTTATAAAGGGAAACTCTATTTTTTCTGCCATAAATTGTGTGATTCTATAAGAAATATCAGTGGGCAAAAACATACCCATATAGGAATCTGATACAACTACCAATGCTGCTGAGAGAATAAACCTTGATTTAATGTTTGATATTGTGTGTGATTATCTTGTCAACTGAAAACCTTCATTTTTTTATCAACAAATTATTTAACTAAAAAGTTTCTATATTTTATTATCACTTTATAATTAGTTAAATGGAATCTTACTTTGAGAATCAGAACATCGTAATATATTAACTACATCTTATTCTTGGGCTGTATAATTCCAAGTAGTTGAAATAAAAAGAAGGTATAGGAATATTATTTTCAGTGTGCGTGAGGTGGTGGAGCACTGCCCTTTGATAGCTCTTCACTAAATGTTCCTGCTGCTTTTTCATGATATTCTAAACTAGACTGGTCTACCTTGACTGCCTGAGGCGGACATACTGAAACGCAAGCCATGCACCAAATGCAATCATGTTCTCTAATTGGATCAGCCTTGTCTGTGTAGTCCTTTCTCTCTTCCTTAACAGAACTACCAGTTCCAGCACTTGTAGCATTGGCCATTTCTACTGCAGGTACATCGTTCTCAGTTCTATACCATTGAAATACTTGCACTGGACAGGCTTCAATACAAGCACCATCTGCTATGCAAGAGTCCCAATCTACTGCGACCATGGTGCCGTGAACTCCCAATGGGACTTGTTCTTCTCCCTTAGCTGAATAAGCTGATTTTACTTCTTCATTTTCTGCAGCCTCTTGAGGTTTTCCTGGTCCCCAAACAAAGTGATAGTGTTCACCATCGGAATGCATATGCTTCCCAATTGTTTGATGGTTTCTGGGAAAGTCTGGATCTATTGGCATATCTGAATGAATTTCAAGTTACCATATTATATAAACTATATGTGATTAGGTTCTTATAGTACAGATTACTTCGAACTAAAATATAGGTAGAGGATATTGCCTTTATATGAATGACGAGATTAGGAATTTAATATTAAGAAAATACAAGAATAGAATAAGAAACATATGAATTAATTGATAATTCTATTACTACAACAACAGAATAATACTATTAATACAACCACAAAGAAAGGTTATTTAAGAGTTCAAATTCGATGAATGGTTCTATTAGAGAGAGAGAGAGAGAGAGAGATGAATTGGCTTATATAAGATATATACATAATGATAAATATCTTTGAGATTTTTTGGTAAAATATTTGTCATAAAACTTATAGACATAATGATTTGATAAAGCTGACCATGGATTCTAAGTATAGACATGTAATTAACTCAATAGATATGACAGCTATAATGTCTCTTCATCAAGAAGCATCATCAACACAACAAGAGAACAACTTCACAACAGGCCAAAGTTGGGGAGCACTTAGAAAAGCCTGGAAGGGGTACAGGATTGCGAAGGTACAGGACGATAATGCCAAAATGACAGAATACGCTAGTAAAATTCGAAAGATCCAACAAGAGTTAGGAATTAGCGTAGCCTCATTTCCACATTTAGGAATCCCTTAAGTCAAGGCGAAACCTTTTTTTTATCGATACATGTTATTACTATTATTATTAGAATCTAATTGTTGATGTAATTTAGTTTCAATCTGGGATTTAGGGATTGCGCCGACAATTATGTCTACTGCCTTTCCATTTTTAAAAATTATCATTGTAGGTATACTTTCAATACCGAAAGATCGTGCAATAGTCTGATTTTCATCTATATTCACCTTTCCAAATACAACCTTTCCTGTATAGTCTCTTGCCAGTTGTTCTATTATAGGCGAGATTATTCTGCAGGGCCCACACCATGGAGCCCAGAAATCAATAAGTAATAGAGGATATTTTGATATTTCTTTTTTAAAATTTGAGTCAGTTAGATTAATGGGTTCTCTTATATTGTACATGGTTGCATTTGATGTTATGGACTTTTGTAATTCTACCATCTTTCTGTGTTTTATAGCTTCAAGTTCCTCATCGTCACGACCAGACATGTATTATCAATTTTAATATATGTTATATGTACGTTATGTGTAAATAAATTAATAATAATAAATCCATAATTATCAGATACCATCTTCGTTTTGTATGCGTGCTTATCAGATACTTGTGTAATTAGGGATGAGTATCTTGCCTAGAGATAAACGATATATAATTATTTAACTTTCTCTGATTTTTAGTGGTTGATTAGTTTGGAAGAAGAATCTAATGAAATTAAGGAAGTTGAAATTAAGGAATCGCGTATTGACAATGATGATAATAATCTTACAAAATTAAAGGAAGAATTGGCTGCATTAAAAGAGGAATTACGTGAAGCGAGAAAATCCTCAGATAACAATTTGAATAGATTAAAGTATATGATGGCTGAATTTGATAACTATCGCAAACAGATGGAAAAGCAAATAGACTCTAGAATTGAGTCTGGAAAAGCTGAACTTTTGGTCAAATTTCTTAGCCTACGTGATGACTATTTAAGAGCTTTAGAGATGGCGAAACAGAGCAAGTCCGAAACTGTTGTTATTGAAGGCCTAGAAGGAATATTAAAAAACTTTGATTCTCTTCTTAGATCTGAAGGAGTTATGGAAATTGAGACAATTGGGACACCTTTTGATCCCAATGTTCATGATGCTATTGGCTTTTCACATCAAGATGAGATAGAAGAGAATATAATTACGAAAGAAATTCGTAAAGGGTATATGCTCAACAATAAAGTTTTAAGACCAAGCCTAGTTCTAATTTCTAGAAAGATAGTTAAAAATACCGCTAATGATACAGAAAAAATAGAAAAAGAGGCTGAAAATTAGTATGGCAAAAATTATAGGAATTGATCTTGGAACAAGTAATTCTGCTGCGGCAGTAATGATAGGTGGCAAACCCTCAATTATACAGGCAGCTGAGGGTACTTCTGTTGGAGGAAAGGCGTTTCCGTCCGTGGTTGCTTTTACCAAAGACGGTCAGCTATTAGTAGGTGAGCCTGCCAGGCGTCAAATGATATCCAATCCCGAGGGCACAGTTTCTGCGGCAAAGCGCAAGATGGGAAGTGATTTTAAATTCTATGTTTTAGGTAAAGAGTATACTCCACAGCAAATATCTGCCTTCATTCTTCAAAAAATTAAGAAAGATTCGGAGGCTTTTCTAGGTGATACTGTGGATAGGGCGGTGATCACAGTACCTGCATATTTTAATGATAATCAAAGACAGGCGACTAAGGATGCGGGTGAAATTGCAGGTCTGCAAGTAGTGAGAATTATCAACGAGCCGACAGCTGCTTCACTTGCATATGGATTAGACAAGGTCCAGAAAGATCTGAAAATAATGGTTTTTGACCTTGGAGGCGGAACATTGGATGTTACAATAATGGAAATGGGAGGAGGAGTCTTTCAGGTCAAGAGTACTTCAGGAGACACTCAACTTGGCGGAACTGACATGGATAATACCTTAATAGATTATATTGTAGAGGAGTTTAAAAAACAATCTGGTCTTGATGTCAGAAATGACAAGGCTGCCATGATGAGAATAAGAGAGGCAGCAGAAAAAGCAAAAATAGAATTATCAAATATCGTAAGCACAGAAATTAATTTGCCATTCCTTGCATACGATCCTAGAACAGGGCCAAAGAATCTTATCATAACTTTAACAAGAGCAAAACTAGAGGATCTCCTTAGACCGATAATCGAAAGATGCAGAGCACCAATGATGCAGGCACTTCAGGATGGAAAAATAACACCAGCTGATATAGAAAAAATCATTATGGTTGGCGGACCTACTAGGATGCCAATAGTCAGGCAGTTTGTCGCAACAGTCATGGGTAAGGAACCAGAACGTGGTATTGATCCTATGGAAGCAGTAGCGATGGGAGCCGCAATTCAGGGAGCTATTATTTCCGGCGATGTTTCTACAGACATTTTATTGGTAGATGTCACACCCCTCACTTTAGGCGTAGAGGTTCTGGGCGGCTTAAAAGAACCATTAATAGAACGCAACACAACAATTCCTACAAAAAAATCGAAGGTGTTCACTACTGCTGCTGATTATCAGACTGCAGTTACAATACATGTAGTCCAAGGAGAAAGACCTATGGCAAGTGATTGCGTTTCCTTAGGGATGTTCAACTTATCAGGAATCCCTCCTGCTCCTAGAGGTGTACCGCAGGTAGAGGTTACATTTGATATAGACGCAAATGGAATCCTGAATGTTGCAGCGAAGGACTTGGCTACATCCAAGGAAGCAAAGATTACAATAACTGCTAACACGAAATTATCAAAAGAGGAGATCGAAAGGCTAAAGAAAGAATCAGATAATTTTGCTGAAGCTGATAAAAAGAAGAAGGAAGAGGCCGAAGTCAAAAATGAAGCTGATAACTTGATCTATGCTGCAGAAAAGCTAGTCAGAGAAGATTTGAAGGATAAAATTAAACCTGAACAAGCTGATAGAGTTAACAAGGCAGCTCAAGAGCTAAAGGATGCAATTGCAAGCAACAACATAGACAATATCAAGACAAAAACTCAGGAACTGAAAAATATTGTCGGCGAGGTCAGTACGGAAGTTTACAGAACTGCTGGTGCTGCCTCTACTGCTGCTACTGCTGCTGGTGCTGGGGAAACACCTGGTGCTGGTTCAACAACGAGCGAGTTCGCTGGAGGAGGAGGTGGAGGAGGAGCTTCGGCAGGCACGTCATCTTCCCCTCCTCCTTCTTAATATTGCCTTTTAGGCTTATGAGCACGGCTTATGATGACAATCTTAGATCATAGGGATTTAAAAATATGAGTGGCAATAAAAGGGATTATTATGAGGTACTTGGTATCCAAAGGAGTGCAAATAAAGAGGATATCAAAAACTCCTATAGAAAGTTAGCATTACAATATCATCCTGATAGGAACAAATCACCAGGAGCTGAAGAAAAATTCAAAGAAATTTCTGAAGCATATGCTGTTTTATCTGATGATGAAAAAAGAAAAAGATATGATACTTACGGTCATGTCGGAGCCGAAGAAGTATTCAGAGGTTCTGAAGCTAATTTTGATGAAGTTTTTAAGGATATGGGATTCGGAGGTTTTAGAGATATCTTTGAACAGATTTTTGGAGGCGGCGGCCGTGGCGGATTTGGCAGCGCGAGAAATGATCCTTTCGGTTTTGGTTTTAGCTTTGGTGGCGGAAGAAAAAAAGGACGAGATATCATTTATGATGTTGAACTTTCATTAGAAGAGGTTCTCAAAGGTAGAAAGGATGAGATAGAATTACCAAAACTTGAGAAATGTAGCAACTGTGGAGGAAGTGGATCTGCTCCTGGGACAAAACCAAGAAAATGTAGCGTTTGCAATGGCCAAGGTCAGACAAGACGGGTATATAGTCAAAATAGATTCTCTACATTTGTCTCATTAGAACCATGTCGAACCTGCCAAGGGCAAGGCGAAATTATTGATAAACCATGTACTGTCTGTAATGGTTCTGGCAGATTTAAAAAGAATAAGAAACTGAAGTTAGAAATTCCTGCAGGAGTAGAAGATGGTATGACATTGCAGTTGCAAGGCGAAGGTGAGCCATCTGAAAATGGCATTGCTGGTGATCTGTTAATACGCGTTCATGTAAGACCACATTCCATATTTGAAAGATTAGAAGATGGTCACTTGCTCTACAATCTTAATCTGAAATTCACAGATCTTGCACTTGGAATTGACGTTAAAGTGCCAACCCTTGATGGCCACGAAAAGTTAAAAATACCTCAAGGCACTCAGCCTAATACTATTCTGAATATTCGAGGCAAAGGATTACCACACTATGGTAACTATGGGAAGGGTGACCAGCTGGTTAGAATCAATGTTAAAATTCCAACAAAATTAAACGACAGACAAAAGTTATTGTTGAAGGAATTAGATAAGGAGTTCAGAAATAATGGAGAAGACGCATAATGATTTTAATAGAGTTGATGTTTTTTTGCAGTCAGTAAAAGAAAAGAGATGTGTGTGTTCGTTCGAGGCAGTCTAGAAAAGGACTGAAATTTCTTTTTCAAATATTGATGATAGTATAAGAGAAATAATAGAATTACTCAAATGATAAATAGACGTACCAAAAATGTTGAACAGCATGCTCCTAAGAACTTCGCTGAGAAGATAGTTTACATCTTGTAAGAAGAAAGTCCAATAGTTTATGATTACTTACTCTGAGAGAGAGAGAGAGAGAGAGAGAGTGTAGTAACTTTAGTAGAATGTTTGAAAATATCAATGCTTTTATTAGGCTTGTTGACTGAGACAAGAGCAACTCACCTCCCCCAACCATCCCACTTCATTGATATAGACAAGGAATCGAAGAAGTCAAGGTAGTTGCAGAATTATCAAGTCAAAAAACAAGACCTGCGACTGACACTAAATATATGTAGTCCTCGAATCAGCTGTGAGAGCTTATCTCCAGGAATTTACTCGTATGATATGAACAATTTATCATTGGAAAACAACTAAATAACAAATACAATATAACATAATATTTAGATAACTTAGTATGCACATTCGCTCATAATTAATTAATTGGATATACAAACAATATTCCTGATACTAAATTCTCTATAAATATTATAAAACAATAAGCATAGTGAAGATGAGTTTATTTATCAACAATTTTATTATTCCTTTGTATCTATAGAGTCACTTAATGCTTGCAATTGAGGCAAAACAGGTATCAAAAATATATAAGGGTTCAAGTTATGCTGCCTTGAGCACCGTATCTTTAAATGTAGAACCTGGACAAATATTTACACTGCTTGGCAGAAATGGTGCAGGCAAGACCACTTTTGTAAGAATATGCGCTACACAGCTAATGCCTACTGCAGGAAGTATAAGTATTCTTGGATATGATGTAGTAAAGGAACCTGGCAAAGTAAGGAATATTATTTCAATAGTTCCCCAAGAGGGCAGACCATTAAGAGCCCTTACTCCGTGGGATCATGTATATAATTGGTTACAAATCAGAGGGGAAAACAAACATAAATCTAAGGAAGAGACAGAAAAAATTCTACGTAAGCTAGAACTTTATGAAGCAAGAAACAGGCCTGCAATGAATCTTTCAGGGGGTATGAAGCAAAAAGTTCTTGTTGCGATGGCTATGGCTACTAATGCTGAATTGTTATTTCTTGACGAGCCCACTATTGGATTGGATCCAGTCTCAAGACGTCAAGTGTGGTCAGCAATTAAGGATTGGAAAAAGGAAGGGAAGTCAATTTTATTGACAACACACTATATGGATGAAGCTGAAATGCTTTCAGATAACATCGTAATAATAGACAAGGGCCGTATAATAGCCCAAGGCATTATGAATGAATTGCGAAAGATAATTCCTCAAAATATTAGAGTAGATATTGCAAAGGATACAGTTGACACTAACCTGCTTAAAACATATGGCTCAGTAGTAGATACTGGAACTAATACGATAAGGGTATTTGCCTTTGATTCTGCAGTGAAAGAATTATCTGAATTTGCAATAAAAAAAAATATCCCTTTTACAGTTTCTCCCATAACCTTGGATGATGTATTCGTTTCCCTTGTTGGGGATGGACAAATAGAGCATAATGATGTTAATGTTGATTATGATACTGACAATTAAAAGCTGTTAAATTTTTCTTCCAACCTAAATAGCGTTACCAATTAGTATAAACATTATTATTAATATTTATAATTTATTTCTAATACTCGATAAAATTATAATCATAATAGTCTATTTGTAGGTTTGCAAATAGAAAGTAAAGAGCATTCCATCAGTCATGTTATTGTTTTGATAGACATCATATATATCATATCTTTCTAGTTGTAGTGATCGATATAGTATTTTATCTATTGAGATAAAATTCCTTCAATATTAACTACATAGCTTTTTTCTGTAGGTTCAATTTGATATTTGCAACCAACCATTTGACTTACAATTTGTAGATTTGTCTTGAGATGTTCTGTCACTCTTCCTACTCTGTATCGCGATTTACCTTTTGCTAAGCTTAATGGAATGACCAGCATATCGGCAAGGAAGAAATCAATGGGAACATTAGCCAGATAACTTTCTAGGAATCTATATGCAGCTTCTTCACCTACGCTCTCTGCAGTTTTACCTATCTCACCTATTGAATCTCCGCCGATATAAGGACCAAAATCAGATTCACAATGAACTAAAACTGAGGAGCCTGGTGATAATGATGTTTCAAGTGAAGAAGAATAGCCTCTGCAATGGACACCATTTTTTTCTAATTTTAAAAGAGCAGACGAAATCTGGCGTTCTGCAACATGTTTGGGAAGTTGACTGCAAACACTTACAATTTTTGGTTCGATATTATGTGTATTCAAAAGGTCAAGAGTGTCTGGTCTTTTACAGGGACTTATTTCAGATCGTATTTGGCCTCCTCCTTTTGGATAGTATCCTCTCTTTAAAATTTCTATACTGAACTTTATGCCGATGCTGCGATATGCTTGCATTATTATATACCGCAAATAATCTGTCGTGGGGCTCATTTTTACATCTGTGCCACCCGTAATTTCGATGCTAAGACTTTTGCCTGAAAGAGAGACTGCTGGAATTACAGTTTGCAATATCATTGGAATGCTGCCTGCAGTACCAACATTGATTTTAATCATACTGTCTTCAAATTTGTCAGATTTTGGAATGAATCTTATCCAGTCTGATCCGACTAGCAGATTTTCCACACGTGCATGAAACAGATTTGCTACTGTCCTAATTGCAAACATATGCTGCGGCCGCACACCAGGATTTTGACGCTTGGCTCGAATATTTATGACTTCAATCGGTTTACCTGTTATTGCTGAAAGCGAAACGACGCTACGCAAAATCTGCCCCCCTCCTTCACCAAAAGATCCGTCAATTTTTAACACGTAGATCTGTCATTGTTTTGAATTAGAAAGATAAAATCCTTGCTTTGAATACGTCTGTCCATCATCCATATTGGGATAAAGAGGAATTTTATTATCAGATATTCATAGTACAAATCATACATGGATGTTAAATACATTCTAGCATCATTTCTAAATACGCCATAATAACAGTCAAAATATTATAAGTATAATAGAGTCGACAATTTTTTTATTTTAATAATGTCATCAACATCGTCAGCATCATCTACCGAAGATACCAACATCACTGATAATAATACTACTGCTCAACAAGATAGCGGGCAAACTACAGCAGCAGGACAAGGA
>JAREAI010000149.1:0-7224 GCA_029240435.1 Nitrososphaeraceae archaeon
GAGTACATCAATTTTTCTATATGTAAAATACGTGCCACGAATAAGAGGAAAACTATAACGTTCGTGATGAGGTGATATAGTATATGTTTTAAATTGTTCTAAGGAGATCATCGCTTTTCGTAGATCAGCTGTTTTAAAGGGCATTTTATTTTTGATTATTCGCAGTAATCTTATAACTTGGCCTATTTAACGATTCATCGACGGTAAAGAAGATCCATTGGGCTAAATAAGTATTATAATAACATACAATGCGGTCGTCAATAGATCAGAGAAAAAATTTTGAGAGGAGAAAAATTACACCCTTCTAGAACTATGAAGCGCCGACAACAAGACTAAACCTAGTTATTGTGTCTACAAATCTATTCCAATCATTTTATTCACGATATTTCTCAAAAAATTTTTTGGAGTGAAACATAAGCTATTTTAACAGGTATATATATATTATAATTGTTCTATTAAATAACATGAAGTATTTATATACATATTAAATAAAGCTGATCTGTTAATAGAATTTGAAATTTACAAGTCTTTTAACAAAGACTGAATTAAACACTGTTTGTTGTTGTTGTCCTATTGCCAGATGAAGACTCGATGTAAGGCCATAGGCGATTAAGCATTGTAGGTACGTTAGCCATAAGCCAGGTTGCCATAACTTCTTCCTCCTGAAGATTTTGCTTCAGGATTGGAATTGCGTCTTGTACGTTTAATTTTTCTGCTAATTGTATAAGCATTTTGTAAGATATAATCTCTGCATTTTCTATTATCGCATCTTCTTTAGCTCTCATTAATTCTTTTTCTGGCGTCATCCTATTCTCTGTATCCTTTACAATATCCCGTACCTTCTTATCTTCTATATTGGTACGATCCAAAGTTGTAGATAATTCTGATGGAAACTTTAAAATTGGTAATTGAGCCATTGAAGTAGCAGGACTACCTCCCCAATTAGTAACAAGTTGCTTTAATCTATCCTGTTGAGCTTTTGTCTCTTCTAGATGTTGCTTGAGTTGCTGTTTAACATCTGAAATAGTTGTCTCTTCTATTCTTGATTGTAGGTAATCTAGCGCGGCATTTTCTACAGATAATATCTCGTTCAAATATTGTTGGACTTTGTTAGCCACATTATTTTCCTGTTGAGCCATTATCTTCGTTCTCCTCATACCTTGTATTCTTATATTGTGCTTATGAATTTATAATGTCTTGTTCTATTGATGATCAAAAGTGGCGATTAAAAGCCAAATGTAGATGATTAGTCAGACTTTCAGTAGAGCAAGATATAGAGTAGTAGTAGCCTTGATTTACAGCTAGAACTCAACTTCCTTTGAAATATACTATTATCACATCAGCATATGAGTATGAGTATTGGTTACATATATGCCTCATGTCGTAGTCAGATTCAATGCTATAAGCATGGCAGATTTGTAGTATTTGAAGCCCACAACTACAATCACATAGTGAAGCTAAATTATGTCAAGTAGTAGTGGAACTCAAAGCATCAAAGGACTAAAAAACGATTTAATTATATGTCTTGACAATAATAATCTTCAAAAATGGTCGATGGTCATTGTGACTGTGCAAACTGCAAAGATCCTATTGCAGGTTGGGTTCCTTTAAGTGATGAGAATAACACAATAGCGGGAAGGTTTGACCTTTGTGCTACACATAAAGAACAATTCATACATGAAGAGATGAGCAAGAACAATATGAAAGATGACAGAATAATTCAGAATAATTGATTATTATTATAGAAAACAAGGATTCTTGTATTAACTCATAATGAAACTTTACAATACATCTATCTAAGGTATTGTTGATTGTAACTTCCAATGTAAAAGATTATTTGTATATATATCAAAAAGATTTAGTGCTGCATTAACAATTTGATTTTGTTACGGCAGATTACTTGCCGATATATGATATGATATTCTTTTCTAAAGATATAGAACCTTTTAACTGTTGGTCATAATCATATTATTTGTAGATTTAACATAAATAATTTACTTGAAATTTACTCGAAGGAAAGATTATTTGTATATTGACAATGGTTAATGGAAACATCGCAGTCTATGATCAAGATATTGCTGATGTTTTGGATTTAACCATTCTATGAAACTCTCCAAATTAACAAAGGGGTATAATAAAGATAGTAAGTAATATTAACGATAAGCCGTTCTACAACGGAAATGAAGTATCAATGCCATGATCAAGTAGGTAGTGATTTGGCTGAAATTGAATTCTATCTCTTATTTCTATCATAAGCAAATACCATTTTGGTACAGTTATTTACAGTATATTAGGACTCTAAGGTAAATTGTTTTTCTTTATGGTGTAAAGGATAAAACTACATTCTTCACAGGAATAAAATAAACTGTCAAAATCAGAGCATAAAGACATCATCGCATAACATCTTGGGCATTCAATTTCATGATTTATTTCAAGGGGTGTTTCTCGCGGATGTTCGATCTGCGAATTTTTGATCTCAACGCTTTTCTCTAATTCTGTGTTAGTCATAATAATACTAAAAATTTCAAGATACTTTCTTACTTTTAAAATAAGAATCTGGGTGGGGAGAGGGAGTGTATGCTATGATCACTTTGACGTAAATGGGGCCAGATAATGGTTTTTTAGCACAAAGCAACATACATCATATAGCGAATAAGCTCGGTCTTACTCTTAATATCTGATACCTAACATCTTATGCCTTTATTATATGGGATTGTCTTTAACTGAGACTTATGAATATATAAAAGATCCAGCATAACACAGAGAATTTGCAACTTGTATGAAATTCTAGCTATTAGATAATTTCCTCTATCTATATCTTTGTTCTTTTAGATATTTTCAGATCAAAATTCAGATAACAGCCACATAAAAAACCATACACTAATTAGCGAATCTTAATTGCAGAAGAGCCATTACATTCTAAGAATACACCTGCATAAGGAGTATAAAATAAGTTTGTTAGTTAAATTTCATGAATTTAACAGTGATGGTGTTCAATCGTATTTCCGCAAGACTATATGCCTCCAGTCTCCAGTCTTATTGCTCTTTTCAAATTCTATTTTGAAATTATATGAACTAACAAATTCTAGTATTGGTCTATGATTATCTAATCCATGAATCTCTATTAAAAGTGCAATATCTTTACTTTTAGATAGCACATTACTAGCTCCTTTTAATACTTCGAATTCTGCTCCTTCAACATCGATCTTAATCCAGTTTACTTCTTCTTGCCTTATTCCTTTTAATTGCAATAGATGATCTAATGTATTAGCATTTACTTCTACAAATTTATCTTCAGTTCTTGCCCTATTGGACATAATAGTATTATATATGGTATAACCAGATTCTACTTCTGGTAGATATAATTTTATTTTTGTTTCTTTAGAATATACTGCATAATTTAAAGGTGTAACATTAGTTAATTGATTTAGTTTGATATTACGATTTAACATTTCAAAATTGCTGGGATCAGCCTCAATAGCAACTACTTTTCCATTTGCACCAACTCGCTTTGAGCTTATTATTGTATAGCGACCCATGTGTGCGCCAATATCTATAACCACATCTCCTTCTTTAGGAGTAAAGTGTTCTATTATATCTTCTTCATGATTTGTCATAAATACTAAATCTTCTCTATTATTAATTCTACAATAGAATTTGTAATCATATTTTGGTACATGGATTCTTAATAGCATGGAATTACCTATCCCTAAAACCTTGAATACTCTATACAAGAAAGTATTAAAATCAAATCCTCGTTCAATGAATATTCTGTCTCTTCTTCTCCTTCCTAAAGCTACTCTAAGTAAAATTCTTAAACCTAAATAGATAATTTTTAAAAAATATAATATCCCTTTATCTGAGGTTCTTACTCCTTTTGTTTCTTTTAGTAACCAAGAATTCAATCCTCTCATATTACACCATTGTCAATTGCATACAAAAAAGTCTTTAAACTCTTTTTGAGTTATCCATATATCCGATTTAAATATATCATCATTTGTCTTGTACTTTTTTCAAAATATAAATGATTTTAAATTAATCTACTGATAGTAAATAACGGCAACAATGTTTGTTACTTGACAAAATAAATAAATATATATATATATTTTCAATGAATTGGATTTAATAATTTAACAATTCTATTACTTATTAAATCTCTTTTTTATTCTTTTGATATTTCCAAATTATAGTTACATATCGATATAAAAGATTAGTGATTTAATAATACTTACTCTATCGATAGATAAGTATATGCAATGAACTTTCTAGAGTATTATATATGTTAAAATATAAGTTAAGAAAATAACCAACATCACTATTTATTATTAAGAAATAGTCTGATATGACAAATGGAAATTTCGAAAAGCAAATTTATTGACAGAATTATTTCTTTTTTGCATCCATTGATTCTCTATTCTTAATACCCTCTGACTGCTCTTGTATATTCAAATCATCAATATATGTTCGAAAAAAGCATTCAAACTTATTCCATGTATACTTGGAGGCATTGTCTATGCAAGCAGTCTTCATATATTCTCTATTTTTTATACAATACTCAATTCCCTTAGCAATTTCCTGCGGAATTCTTCTACACATAAACCCTGTATCTTTATGTTTCTGTATCTCCACAATTTCTCCGCTATCATCACAATATACAACTGGTTTTCCATATGCATTGGCTTCAAGTGGTGTGATCCCAAAATCCTCCTGTATGTATGGTGCCAGGAAAACATCACAGTTACTGAATAGTTCTGCCTTCTCTTGCTCAGAAAACTCTTTGACTATGAGCTGCACATTACTAGGGAGTGTCTGACCATCTATCGTTTCGATTGTAGTGTCATATGGTCCAGCTATCACAAAATCGTAATCAGGCATAAACTGTGCCGTCTTTATTATAACATCGATACCCTTCTGTATTACATTAAGTCTAGAAAAAGCCAATATGAAGAAGCGTTCATTTTTTCTATGCGACTCAGATAGTGTAGTGCTTTGAGCTTGGGATATTGCCTCTACCATATTACAACCTGGATGGATAATATTAAAATTGGAAATTCGATTATACTTTTTGAGTCGTGTGCCTACTGTCTGGCTGTTGACAATGATGTGTGATCTTTTCAGATTAGGAGTTAGGTAAATACTATCTGCAAGTCTATATATTAGAGTTAATAATAGATATACAATTTTTTTTCGTATTCCTTTCTTTTGTTTAAATGACTGCCAAAACAAATCATAGTATTGTTTGATATGATGCTGAAAATATATAATGTGATTTCTATGCCTAATGCAATGTGAATCAGGTTGCAGAGTTATACTTATATCAAACCCTGAGAAATCAGCAGTAGATATTCTAGCTAAATAGAAGATTCTAAATAGATCCTTCCATTTTCTTGGAAGATACCTCGGCAAGTATTCTTCGCTTTTAATGTATTTGACTTGTATTTTATGATCATAAAGTGCACTTGTCAGATGCTTGATAATTTCATTATTCCCTCCTTCCTTTTGTCTTTCATCGGCAAGGATTAAAACTCGCATACTGGTCTATTACGCCTTTAATCCTCTTCTCGCATCTATTGTAGAATAATATAGTTGAGAATGTTGCCTAGCAACAAAATTCCATTTTAGATTCTGCTTAAATGCATCGACGCTTTCAGCATATTTAAAGTAATTTCTGTCTAATTTTTTAATCCCTTTGGAAAACTCATGGGGATTTCTTTTGGCAGTTATTCCTAATCCCTTCGCAGCAAATTCTCTAAAGAAGTCCAGGTCAGTAGCTATAAATGGTAATCCATGTGCTAAAGCATCAAACATTACACCTGACCCAGCAGTTACTTTGTATGGCAATATTACTGCATCACAAGCATAGAATAATGTAGATAGCTCTTCCTCGCTGAGGAAACCTCTTTGTAAATCCAGGATATTGTCTGCCTTCTGCCATGTGAGATCGAGGTTTTCAATACTATAATGGCCCTTTGAAGAATTTACTACCAGCGTCCATCCATCTGGCATATTCATCTTTTCTAGAATGTCCCAACCTTTACCAGCCGTTCTAAATCCATGCGCTAAAGCTATTCGATGTCCCTGTTCTTGCGGTAGAGAAAATTTTTCTCTTGCTTCTTTCTTATTTAATGGCGGACATATGGCTGGCTCAGACCCATGATAAATTACATGGCATCTATTACCACCACTACCATCATCATTAGTACTAGCATCAAGTCTCTCTGACATGTAATGTGAGAAGACTATGCCTGCTCTACTCATCCTAAGTTTTTCTTTATTTAAGTTATTGAAAGCCTGATAATTTAGAAAATACTTCCAGAATCTCACCAATGCCCGTGCAGGTATCCCTAATTTTCCTATTCTGCCATTTTTTTTAATTAATGATGCTTGGCTGATCCATTGGCCTAATGAATATCCTGTATGAAATGTCGTGACTATAGGGATTTTACATTTAGTATAAAACGAATCAATATACGTCCCACTTTTTTTTGGATCTAATGGATCCAATATTAAACCATATAAACCAGGCTCAAATTGTACATGTACAACATCAGGCTTTAGGTCGCTAACTATTTTTAACAGCACATCTGAATTATGAGGATTTTTAGGAGATAGGCCAGAATATTGTCCATCACCGTTCTCATCACATACAACATAGACGTCCAACCCAGCTTTTCTAAGCTCACTTGTAAGGTTTGCTGTGTAACGTCCTACGCCACCTGGCATAGGTGGATATTCTGTAGAGACCATCAGTAATTTCATCGCTCTTTAAATCACCCTACTTTTCATGTAAATATGTAAAGAGACTTTAATTTTCTTTAGCTACTCCACATTTGCCCAAATGGATGACCCTCCATTAGCCTTAACAGACCTTGCCTATATGTCTCAAATTGCTTTTTTTTCTCTTCTGTTAATGCATTATTTGAACGTAATAATTCTTCTAATGCATCTAATTGCAATATTCCCATTGGTATCATCAAGTCCCTTTCTTTTCCTGGTGCTGCTTTGTAAAGATAAGGATTTTCTTCTATAGACAATGCCTGTTCTAACCTAAATTGTCTTTTTCTATGTATATAATGACCACCAAGTATGCTAATAATAGTAAAAACAATTGTAGCCACAATCATAAAAACCCAAATGTTTGAGAATAGGACATTTAGAACAGGGACATTTTCTAAAAGTAGTTTATACTGAATTGTAATCCAATTTGTTATAGCTACAAACAAT